>CAZHIT010000040.1:4397-14169 GCA_964533125.1 uncultured Candidatus Sumerlaeota bacterium | reverse complement strand
CAGCAGGCGGAGCAGTTGGGCCACCGCCACCGCCGTCGCTGCGACATAGGTCAGGGCCGCCGCATTCAGCACCTGCCGGGTCGGACCCACCTCGTCCGCCCCGATCATGCCTCCCGTCTCCAATAGCGTAATCGCCCGGCTGCTGGCGTTGTACTCCACCGGCAGAGTGACCACCTGAAACAGCACCGCTCCTCCGAAGAGGAGGATGCCTAAGTCCACCAGCCCCGGCAAGCCCATGAGGAAGCCGAGGAAGAACAGGGGAAAGGCCGCCTGCGAGCCAAGCTGGGCGATAGGGACGATGGTGTTGCGGAGGCTAAGGGGAATATACCCCAGGTCGTGCTGCAAGGCGTGCCCGGTTTCGTGGGCCGCCACCCCCAGGGCCGCGAGCGATGCCCCGTCGTGCACTTCCGGCGAAAGACGTAATACCTTCTCCCGCGGGTCGTAGTGGTCACCCAGGCGGCGGTCCGTCCGCTCCACCGGGACGCCTTGGAGACCCGCTTCATCCAGCAGACGCCGGGCCGCCTGGGCCCCGGTCAGACGAGAGCGGGCCGGTACGCGGAGGTAATGGGCGAAGGTACTGTTCACCTTCGTCTGGGCGTACATCGCCAGCACCAGGGCCGGCAGGACCAGGAGAATGTAGGAACTGTCGATATACATTGGCATCTTGCTTTCCTCCTCCAGTGAGATATTCGATGGCCTCTGTGACCCTGTCTATCTCCACCTGCGTGTTGAGACAGGGACCGTGCGGCCGGTCATTGAGCACACCCAGCACCGGGAGCGGCGCGCTGTCGGTAATCCCGCTCGCGAGATCCCGCTCGCAGGCAATCGCCACAATCGCCTGCGGGCGCACCCGGGTCACAAACTGCCTTGCCAGGGTTCCGCCGGTAGCTACAGCCAGGCGGCAGCCATACCGGTCGCTCAGCTCCCGCAAGGCCTGGACCGAACAGCCCCCGCAACGGCGGCAGTTGCGCACATCCACGGTGATCTTATGCGTACATTCACTGTTCTGCAGGCAATGCGGCGCCAGGATTAAGAGCCGGTCCGCCGTCACTACCGGGGCGGTCAGCCGCACCAGGCGGTTGTTCAGCTCAATAAACGAACACTCCACCGTCCGCTTATCCCGGCCGAGCAGCTGTCCCAGCCGGACAGCCAGCGGCAGCAGCAGGTCAAGCATCCGGAGCAAGACCGTGGATCCGTTACTGACCGGCCGCTGCCGCACCAGGGTCAGCCCCAGGAGCCCGAGACCAACCCCAGCTAAAAGGATCATAACCGTCAGCAACGCGGTCGCGGCCAGCAACACCACCCGGGCCCCCGGACTGGCGCTGCCCGAGAGCATTCCCCCCAGACTAAGGGCCAGAGCCGTACCCAAAAGCAGGCCGATACCCAGTAATCCCAGGTAAAGGCGTTCCCCGGTCTTCATACCCCTTCCGCCGCCGGGGTGCCCAAGGTTACTCCTTCGACCAGGTGGTAGCCTCGGGCGTAGGCGTCGGCGGCCATCCATTTGCCGTTCTCCGGTTTGACCTGGGTCAGCAACAGACAACCCGCTCCGGTAGCGACGATGATGCCCCGGCCGTTGGTGACCGATACAACCGTCCCCGGCGAAAGATCCCGGCAAGCTTCCGGCAGGTCGAAGATCCGCTCACTGCGGCCGATTTTCAGGATCGACCCGCTATAACCGGTATACGCTCCCGGCCAGGGGTTCATGCCACGCACCTGGTTGTGGATTACCGCCGCCGGCTGCTCCCAGCGGATAATTTCATCCTCTCGCTTCAGCAACGGCGCGTAAGTCGCTTCCGACGCCTCCTGCGGCCGGCGGGGCGCCTGCCCGGCGGCAATCAGCCGAATTGCCTCCGGCAGCATTTCTGCACCCAAGCTAGCCAAGCGGTCGTGCAGTTCGCCCGTCGTCTCCTGGGGCCCAATCGGGATGGCTTCCTGTAAGATGATGTCGCCGGTATCCATGCCGGCGTCCATATACATGATGGTGATCCCGGTCGTCTCCTCGCCCCGCAGTATCGCCCAGTGGATGGGCGCCGCCCCCCGGTAGCGGGGCAGTAGCGAAGCGTGCACATTGATGCAGCCGTACTTTGGTACCGCCAGCAGCGTCGGCGGCAGAATCTGACCGTAGGCAGCGGTGACGATTAAGTCCGGACGCAGTTCTCCCAGAGAAGCGATTACCGCTTTATCCCGGATTTTGGCCGGCTGCAGCACCGGGAGGCCGGCTTCCAGCGCCGCTGTTTTGACCGGCGAGTACAAGAGCTTCTGCCCCCGCCCCCGGGGCCGGTCCGGCTGGGTCACCACGGCCAGAATTTGGTTCCCGCCGCGGATCGCCGCCAGAGACGGAACGGCAAAATCCGGAGTCCCCATAAAAATCAGTCTCAAACCGATCACCCCCTGCCGGTTCACTCCTCCGGCGTCTCGTCCTCGCTGGTGTTGGCCATCACCCTCTCCGCCCGGTCCACAAAGAGGACCCCTTCCAGGTGATCGATCTCGTGCTGCAAAGCGACCGCCAGCAAGCCCTCCCCTTCGATCCAGACCGGTTCGCCGCTGCGGTTAAGCGCCTCCACCGTCACCTTCGCCGCCCGGTTCACCCGGCCGACGTACTCAGGGATACTCAGGCAGCCCTCAATCACGGCATCCTCACCCTCCAGGCGGGTAATCTGGGGGTTGATCAGCTCCAACAGGCCGTCCCCCACGTCGATCACCACAATCCGCTTGCCCACCCCCACCTGGGGCGCCGCCAGGCCCACCCCCTGGGCGGCGTACATCGTCTCGGCCATATCATCCAGCAGCTTCCGGGTATTCTTGCTGATGCGGCGCACCGGCACAGCCTTGCGCCGCAGAATCTCCGCCCCGTATTGTTCAATCACCAGCACACTCATCCCTTTTCCTCCCCTCACACCATTCCCACCGGTTCGATATCAATACCAACGCTCACCCCGCTGGACCAGGTCCAGTCCCCCACCGCTTGCCGGCTGGCGCGGGCCGCGTCGCGCAGGGCTGTCAGATCATTCCCTTTTAATACTATTTGCCACCGGTACTTTCCGTTCACTTTCTTCATCAGGGCGGGCACCGGTCCCAGAATCTGCACCGCGGCTAAAGCCTCCCCGTGAACCGCAGCTTGAGCCTCTTGTATTGCTTGCCGCAGGCTGCTCTCCCAGCGCTCCGCCGCCGCAATCACCTGGGCCTCGTCCGCCGCACTGAAGGTAAAGCTGACCAAGTGGGAAAATGGCGGGTAACCGAGTTCGGACCGGTATGCTATCTCCTGCCGGTAAAATGCCGGGTAATCGTGTCCTCTTGCCGCGAGCACGCTGTAATGCTCCGGGTTGTAGGTCTGGATCACTACTTTCCCACCGGCCTCGCTCCGCCCGGCCCTTCCCGCCACCTGGGTCAGCAGTTGGAAGGTCCGCTCGCCGGAAGTATAGTCCGGCAGGTGGAGGGCCGTATCGGCGGTGATCACCCCAACCAGGGCTACTTTGGGGAAATCCAGCCCTTTGGCAATCATTTGCGTCCCAACCAAAATGTCTGCCTCCTGCCGCCTAAAAGCCGACAATATCCGGTCGTGAGCCCCTTTCTGGCTGGTGGTATCCAAATCCATGCGCAGTATCCGCGCGCTGGGGATAAGCCGCCGCAGTTCTTCTTCCACCCGTTCGGTGCCAATCCCGAAGTAGCGGATGTTCCGGCTTTGGCAGCGGGGACAAATCTGCGGCACCCGGCGAGTGTAGTTGCAGTAATGGCACTGCAGGCAGTTCGCTTCGGCGTGGTAAGTGAGCGAAACATCGCAGTGCGGGCAACGGAGCACCTCGCCACATTCCCGGCAGAGAATGAAGGTGGAAAACCCGCGGCGGTTTAAGAAAATAATCGACTGGTGCCCGGCCGCGAGACAATTGGTCAGCTCCGCCCTCAGTACCCGGCTGAACGGGCTCCGGTTGTCGGCCTTGATTTCTTCCCGCATATCCACCACCGTCACCGGCGGCAACGGCCGCTGCTCAATCCGCTGTGGCAAAGTCAAAATCGCCCCAGCGCCGTTTTCCATCCGGTGGTAGGTCGTTACCGCCGGGGTCGCGCTGCCGAGAATGACCACGGCGTTTTCGTGGTTGGCTCTAGCCAGGGCGACTTCCCGGGCGTGGTAGTGCGGGCTGTCCCCCTGCTTATAGGAAGTCTCGTGCTCCTCGTCGATGACAATTAGACCCAAATTCGCAAACGGCGCAAACACCGCCGACCGGGCCCCCACCGACACCGCCACTTCGCCGCGGCGGATGCGCCGCCATTCATCATAGCGTTCCCCCCTGGAAAGGCCGCTATGTAACACTGCCACCAAATCCCCAAAACGGGCCCGGAACCGCTCCACCGTCTGGGGCGTCAGCGAAATTTCCGGTACCAAAACGATCGCCTGCCGGTCCTGCGCCAGCACCGCCGCAATCGCCTGGAGGTAAACCTCGGTCTTGCCGCTGCCGGTCACCCCATGCAGCAGAACCGAGGCCGGGCGCCCCCCATCCAATAACTGCTTAACCGACGCGAGCGCCTGGCTCTGCGCCTCCGTCAGCGGCAAGGCCCGGTCCGCCGCAAACACCCGCTCCGCCAGCGGATCGCGGCGCAGTTCGGCCGTCCGGCGGCTAAGCAAGCCTTTGGCCTCCAGCGCCCGGATCGTCTCCGCCGCCGCGCCGGTCAGCCGGTATAGTTCCGGCACCGCTATCCCCTCCGGGTGCTCACTCAACACGGTCAGAACCTTGGCTTGCTTCGGCGCCCGGGCGGACAATAGATCCGCTACGGCGGCCAACTCCCCCGGCCCGGCCGCGGGAACCGCCAGGGTCACCGTTTTAATGCGGACCTCGCTCTTAAAGCGGTCCTGCAGGCCGACCAGTCCTTTGGCGGCCAAAGCCCGGAGCCCCGGCAAAACCGATTTTGCCCCTAGTTTCCGGCTGATTTGGCTTTGCGTCAACGGGCCGGCCTGGCCTAGACAAGTCAGAATCGCCGCCTGCTGCGGGGCCCGCTCCTTCAGTTCAGTTGCGGCCTGAGCCGCAGCTTCGGCGCTGACCGCGAGGCACACCGTCAGTTCCGCCTCCGACCGCAGGCCGGCGGGGACGATGCAGCGCAGCGCCTCCCCCAGGGAGCAGAGGTAGTAGTCCGCGAGCCAGCGGGCGAGCCAGAGCAGGTTGGGACTCAGCAGCGGTTCCTCATCCACCAGCCGCAGAATATCCTTCACTTCCGGGACCTCCGCCTGGGTGGCAAACCCTAACAGGTACCCCTCGGTCGGCCGGCCGCCGAAGGGAACCATAACCCGGCAGCCCACCGCCGCCTTCGCCTGCAATTCCGGGGGAATCCGGTAGTGAAACAGACGGTCGATGCTTCTGGCCGTTAGGTTAATCGCTATTTCTGCGTAAGTGCGGACCTCTTGCCCCGTCGCTTCGGTCATGACCTTTCCCCCAAGCCAGTTTCTCTCTGGATAATCTTTCTTCGACAGGAGGGGCGCAAACCCTCCCGCTTCCGGGAAATATGCCGGGGAACACCCCGGGCCGCAGGGCCCAAAACAAACGCCGGGGCGTCTCTGCTCCGGCGTTTCTCACTATTAAACGTGTCAGTATGCGTTCCCGGTTCCCTCTAAGCCCGCAGCGCCAGGATGCGGTCCAGCACCACATCGGCCAGTTGCCGCTTGGGCATTTTCGGTACTTCTTCGATCTTCCCGTCCATGCTGATCAGCTTGACGATGTTCGTATCCCCGGCAAACCCGGCCCCTTCCATGGTCACGTCGTTGGCGATAATCAAATCGAGGTTCTTTTTGCGGTATTTGGCGACGGCGTTTTCCACCAGGTCGTTCGTCTCCGCCGCAAAGCCCACCAAAATCCGGTCTCCCTTCTTCTGGCCCAGCTCAAACAGGATATCCGGATTGCGCTCCAGTTCGATGGCCATCGCCCCTTCGCCCTTTTTAATCTTCTGGGCCGCCGCCTGCACCGGCCGGTAGTCCGCCACCGCCGCGCTCTTGATGATGATACTCGCTTCGGCGTACCGCTGCATCACCGCCTGGTACATCTGCACCGCCGTCACCACCCGGATCAGTTCCACCCCTGCCGGCGGTTCCACCTGGGTCGGACCGCTGATCAGGATCACCTTAGCCCCCCGGTCCCGGGCGGCGGCGGCTACCGCGTAGCCCATTTTACCGGTGGACGGGTTGGATAAATGCCGCACCGGGTCGATGGCTTCCCGGGTGGGCCCGGCCGTCACCAGCACGGTCTGCCCGGCCAAATCGGCCTTCGCCGCCAGGACGGCGGTCGCGGCGTCGATAATGGCGCCGGTACCGGGCAGACGCCCTTTGCCCTGCGCCCCGCTCGCCAGTTGCCCGTATTCCGGCTCGATAAAGCGGTAACCAAACCCAGCCAGCTTGCGCATATTCGCCTGCACAATCGGGTTTTCGTACATATGGTGGTTCATCGCCGGGGCAATCAGCACCGGCGCCGTCGTCGCCATCACCGTGGTCGACAGCAGGTCATCGGCAATCCCGTTCGCCAGCTTGCCGATGATATTGGCCGTCGCCGGCGCAATCAGCACCAGGTCGGCCCGCTCGGCCAGGGCGATATGCTCCACCGACCAGCGTTTGGGCTCCGCCCACATCTCGGTATACACCGGGTTGTGGGATAAACTCTGGAAGGTCAGGGGGCTGACCAGTTTGGTCGCCGCCTCGGTCATAATAATCAACACTTCGCAGCCCAGTTTCCGCAGTTGGCTGACGACGTCCACCGCTTTGTACGCCGCGATGCCGCCGGTCACGCCGAGCAGTACCGTCTTGCCCGTCATTATCTCTTTCCCTGCTGCCAAGCCCGCCCCTCCTTTCACACCGGCTGCCCCTATTGCTTCGCCACCGGTTTGGTCCGCTCGTACCCCACCAGCCCGGCATCGATTTCCTCCAGGGCAACGGTGACCATCTTGTTCGATTTGGAGTTCACCTGTGGCGCCTGCCCTTCCATCAATTCCCGCGCCCGTTTGGCAGCAGCCACCACCAGGGTATATTTGCTGTCCACTTTGCGCAGCAAGGCTTCCAGCGGTGGATGGATCATCGACAATTCAGCCCCCTATCACGCACTGTTTCGTTATCCTCCCAGCAGCAGTTTCGCCTGCACTGCGGCAAAATTCCGCGAAGCCCGGCATTTTTCCGCCGCAATAATGGCCTTCACCTGCGCCACTGCCTGCGGGATCTGTTCGTTAATCACGATATAGTCGTAGTTTTCCGCCTGCCTAATCTCGTCCACCGCCCAGAGGAAGCGCTTTTCCACCATCTCCGGGGTCTCGGTGCCTCGGGCTTCAATCCGCCGGTGCAACTCTTCCAGGCTGGGGGGAACGATGAAAATGAAAATCCCCCCCGGCGCCGTCTTCTTCACCTGATTGCCGCCCTGCACATCCAGCTTCAGAATGATGTCCTGCCCGGAACGCAATTTCGCTTCCACGTTCTCCCGGGGCGTGCCGTAGTAGTAGTCGTAGATCTTCGCCCACTCCAAAAACTCCCCGCTGCCGATCATTTCATGGAAGCGGTCAGTGCTGACAAAGAAATAATTGACCCCCTCCACCTCGTTGCGGCGCGGAGCCCGGGTAGTCGCGGAGACCGAGTACTGCAGTTCCGGCAGCTCCGTCATCAGGTGCTGGATGATGGTGTCTTTCCCCGCTCCGGAAGGTCCGGATAAAACGATCAGCAGTCCTGTTTGCATTCAGTCAACGCCTACTCTTCATCTTCCTGGGTGTCGCGGCTGGTGAGACGATGGGCCACGGTTTCCGGCTGCACGGCCGACAAAATCACGTGGTCGCTGTCCACGATCACCACCGCCCGGGTGCGCCGCCCGTAGGTGGCATCGATTAAGCGGCCCCGGTCCCTGGCTTCCTGGATAATCCGTTTGATTGGCGCCGATTCCGGACTGACAATGGCGATGATGCGGTTGGCGGATACAATATTCCCAAACCCGATGTTGATTAATTTGATATTCACTTTACTATCCCCCCTAAAATAATTGCCGGACCTGCGTATCTCTCTCGTGACCGGTTACCCGGCCCGGTTAACGCCTTCTCTACTCCAGGTTCTGCACCTGTTCGCGGATCTTCTCGACCTCGCTTTTCACCTCAATCACGGCAGTGGCAATCGCCACATCGGTAGCCTTGGAGCCGATGGTATTGATCTCCCGGTTAACCTCCTGCAGGATGAAGTCGAGTTTGCGGCCGACTTCCTTCTCTTTGGCGAGCGCCGTCTGCATCTGCTGCAGATGGCTTTGAAGCCGGATCAGCTCTTCGGTGATATTGCTTTTCTCGGCGAAAATCGCCACCTCGGTCAGCAACCGGTTCTCGTCCGGGTCGACTTCCGCGAGGTACTCCCGGATCCGGGTCTGCAGGCGTTCCCGGTAGTTTTCGGCCACCTGGGGCGCCAGGACGTCAATCGTCTGTATAATCTCTCCAATCCGGCTGATTCTATGTGCAATGTCCCGCCCCAGCGCGGCGCCCTCAATCTCCCGCATCCGGATGAGATTGCCGACCGCATCACCCAGCGCCCCCGCCAGCTCCTGCCACAGCGCCTCCATATCCTCTTCCGGCTCGCTGATGGTCAGTACCTCCGGCAGACGCAGCAGGGGCTCTAAGTCCACCGGCACCGGCAGGTCCAGGTGCTCCGCCAGCTCGCACAGCGACCGGTAGTACGCTCCGGCCAGGTGTTTGTCCAGCCGGACGCTCTTCTGCCTGGCCTCCCCCGGCAGGACGGTAATGAACACCTCCAGGCGGCCGCGGGCGACCTTTTCCTGGACCAGTTTGCGGACCCGCTCCTCCAGATTGCTGTAGGCTTTCGGCATCCGGACGACTACCTCGCAGAAACGGTGATTCACCGACCGGGTCTGCACATCGATCACCCAGGCGGCGCTGCTCCGGCTTCCCTGGCCGTAGCCGGTCATCGAACCAATCATCTTATCCCACCTATCCAAAACCCCTTGCGCGGTTTCCGGCAAGAATACTTCGCCTTATCCGGCCGTAATCCTTTTTTTCCGGCAACAATTTATCGTCCCGGCCGCTGAACCCAGTTCGCCGGGATGGTAGCCTGGTCACCGGAATGGTTGGCCGGGATAAGACGCTGCTCCGCTCTCATCCCGGCCGCGCCGGATAATCAAGGGAGGTATCAGACTTAGAGCACAGCCGCCATCCGGGCGAGGGCCTCTTCGATACGGGCTTCGCTGATGGAGAGCGCCATGCGCACAAAGCCTTCCCCGCAATCGCCGTAGCCGTTGCCCGGGCTGACCATTACCTGCGCCTTCTCCAGGAGCATCTCGGTAAACGCGGCGGAGGTATAGCCCGCCGGCACCGGTACCCACAGATAAAAAGTCCCCTGGGTCGGCTCCAGCTTCCAGCCCAAACGGTTTAAGCCGGTAATCAGCACATCCCGCCGGCGGCGGTACATTTCGTTCATCCGGGTAAAGAACTCCGGCTCGGTTTTAAACGCCGCCGCTCCGGCCGCCTGGATTGGGTTGAACTGGCCGGTATCGACATTATTCTTGACCACCGACAGATAATTGATGATGTCCCGGTTGCCCACCACCATCCCCAGCCGGAAGCCGGTCATGTTAAACGGTTTGGAGAGGGAGTTAAACTCCACCCCGAGGTCCCTGGCCCCCGGGAAGGAGAGGAAGCTGGGGGCCCGGTACCCGTCAAAGGTCATCGTGCCGTAGGCAAAATCATGGCAGACGATCAGGTCGTAGCTTTTGGCAAACTCGATTACCGCCGGGAAGAAGCCTTCGTCCGCCACCCCGGCGGTCGG
>CAZHIT010000040.1:0-4381 GCA_964533125.1 uncultured Candidatus Sumerlaeota bacterium | reverse complement strand
TTGTTGGGGTAATTTAAGAACATCACCTTGGCTTTACGGGCGATGGTGGTATCGATCGCTCCCAGGTCCGGCAGAAACTTATTCTCCGGCCTAAGAGGCATCGGATGCGGGATTCCTCCCGCCAAAATCGTCCCGCCGCGGAACACCGGGTAAGCCGGGTCGGGCACCAGCGCGTAATCCCCCTGGTCTAAGAGAGCCAGGCAGATGTGCGCGATCCCTTCCTTCGAGCCGATCAGGCTCATCACTTCCCGCTGCGGGTCAACCTCCACCCCAAACTGCCGCCCGTACCAGGCCGCCGCTTCCCGGCGGAACAGCGCCGTGCCCTCGGTATCGGGATAGTGCAGATTGACCGGGTTCTGTACTGACTTGGCAAACTCCGCCAGTACCGCCGGTGGCGGGGCCTGGTCCGGGTCACCAACCCCTAAGCTGATCAGGTCAATCCCGGCCGCTTTGGCAGCGGCTTTTTTGCGGTCCAGCTCCGCAAACAGGTAGGGAGGGATCTTTTTGATCCGGTCGGAACTGTTCATAGTAACCTCCTTTATCCGTCGGTTTCGCCCATAATATTTTCTAATTTACCAAAATTATACTCTGCGGTTGGCGCCTTGGCAAGCGAATTCGGCAAAATCACCGGAATTTGACGCCATCCGCCGCCAATGCTATACTAGTGAACGAAATGCGCGGACAGAGGTGATACCGATGGCTTTTGACGCTCTCTCCCTGCGGGCCGTCACCGCCGAACTGCAGGCGAGGCTCGTCCCCAGCCGGATCAACAAAATCTACCAACCCACCCCCACCGAGCTTGTACTCCTCCTGCACGGCCAGGGAAAAAACTATAAACTGCTCCTTTCCGCCCACGCCCAAAACGCCCGGGTCCACCTGACGGAATTCAACCGGGAGAACCCACCCGCTCCCCCGGTGTTTTGCATGCTGCTCCGTAAACACCTGGAGGGCGGGATGATCACCGCCATCAATCAGCCGGATTTGGAGAGGATGTTCACCCTCTCGGTCGCCGGGGAGGACGAGATCGGGCTCCCCACGACCAAGGTGCTGATCGCCGAACTGATGGGCAAACACAGTAACCTCATCCTGGTGAACCAGGAGAACGGTTTAATTATCGACAGTCTCAAGCGCATCCCCCCCTCCCTCAGCCGGGTGCGCCAGGTACTGCCGGGCCGGCCATACCAGCTGCCGCCAGGCCAGGGCCGGGCCAATCCCCTCCACCTGAGCGAGGATGGGTTTGCCGCCGCGCTGACCCCGGGTGAACCGGGCGGAAAGCTGTGGAAGCACATCCTGAACTCTTTGGCGGGATTGAGCCCCCTGATGGCCCGGGAAATCGTCCGGCGGGCCGGTTTTGACCCCGAAACCGAGACCGGGACCATGGAGCCGGGGCACTGGCCGCGCCTGACCGCAGCGCTGACCGGTTTCTTTGCCTCCGTTCGCGCTAACCGCTTTGTGCCCACGCTGATCCAGGCTAGCCCCGGCGGGAACAATACCGCCTTTGCTGCTTTTGACCTGAGCCTCTACCCGGACGAACAGAAGACTACATTCCCCACCATGAACCGCCTGCTGGATACCTTATACCAGGCCAGCGGCACGGCCGACCGCCTGGAACAGACCCGGCAGTCCCTGCTGCGCCTGGTCGGGGCCGAACTCGCCCGCTGCCGCAAAAAACTGGCCATCCAGACCGAGGCCTGGGAGCAGGCGGGACAGGCTGACGAACTGAGAGCAGCCGGCGACCTGATCCTCGCTAACCTCCACGCCATCCGGAAGGGCGACCCGGTGCTATTGGCCACCGACTACGCCGACCCGGAACAGCGTACCCGGACCATCGCTTTAAACCCGCAGCTTACCCCCGCCGAAAACGCCCAAAGCTATTTCCGGCGCTACGCCAAAGCCAAAAACAGCCTCGGGATCCTGGCCGGACAGCGTAACGCCAATACGGCCGAAATCAACTACCTGGAGACCTGTGAGAACAACCTGGAGCAAGCCGCCGCCCTCAGCGACCTGGCCGAAATCCGGCAGGAGCTGGTGGAGGAAGGCTACTTAAAGCCCTTATCGGCCGGACGGCGGGGCCAGGCCCCGCCTAAACCATCGGCCCCCTTCACCTTCCGCTCCCCGGACGGGTACACCATCCTGGCCGGCCGGAACAACAAGCAAAACGACTGGCTCACCCGGAGCGCCGCCCCCGAAGACCTCTGGCTGCACACCAAAGATATCCCCGGCGCCCACGTCCTCATCCGCACCCGGGCCGGGGAGCCGGTGCCCGATTCCACCTTACTCGCCGCCGCCTCCATCGCGGCGTACTACAGCAAAGCCCACGGCGCCGCCACCGTGCCGGTGGATTACACCCTCGTCCGCTACGTCCGCAAACCGCGGGGCGCCCGGCCGGGGCTCGTGATTTACGACCACCAACGGACCCTTATGGCCATCCCCAACCCTGGGCAACTGGTCCAAACTTAGTGGTATCTTGACAGAAATGGGAATATAATATATAGTAATGGAAGTTAATGCGGGATATATTTTCCTGCTTTTCCGTTTGCGCCCGGCTTTTGGCAATTGTACCGACTGGATGGGAGGTAAACAATTGAAGCCCCAATTTCGTCTCTGCACTGCAGCCGGGCTCCTGGTCCTCTGCCTCTTGGCCGGTACCGGCTGTTCCATCCTCCCCGCCCCGCGTATCGAACGCGACATCAACCGGGTCAATCTCATGAGCGAGTGGGAAAAGATCGGGCAGCATATCGACATCGACCCGTCGCAGGCGATGCTGAGCGATCTGATTATCCGTTACGACGCCCGGGGAACACTCACCTCTTTCTATTTCAACTTCTTCGTCAAGGAAACCGAACAAAGCTGCATCAGTTACAGCGCCCAGTTCACCGCCGACAACAGCTTAAAATACAAAAGCGAAACCATCACGGGCGCCGTCAGCGATGCCATCCGGGTAGAGACCGTCTTCCGCGCAATCGACACCTACGGCTTTCGCCGCCTCCAGGGCGAAATCACCGGGGATGTCGGCATCATGCTCTCCACCGTCTGGGGAAAAACCTGTTTCCGCAGCGACGCCGGCTATCTGGTGTACCGGTTAGTGGACGGCGAACCGCAGCTGGTCCAGGAGCAGACCTTTGACCTCGGCGCCGAGTGGGTAGCGCTCAATGTCTGGGAAGAAGGCAAGCAAAACGCCGCCGGCCGGAGTTTGGTCTATATCCTGCAGGACGGCCCGGAAGACGTTCCGGCGGCCGCCCCATCCGTGGAAACCGAACCGGAGATCAACTGAGGGCAGTCTCCTCACTCTGAGACAATGAAACAGAACCCATGCAGCCAATGGCTGCATGGGTTAATTTTTTTGCCTGAAGAGACACTTGGCTGCCGCTCTTGCCGCTAACTCACTTGCTCCCCCGCCGCCCCCAGTTCCTCCAGCCGCCGGCTGACCCAAGAGGTGAGGAAGCCGATGGCCACCTCGTTTTGCCCGCCCTCCGGGATGATGATGTCGGCGTACTTTTTGGAGGGTTCGATGAACGCCTCGTGCATGGGCTTCACGCTCGCAATATACTGTTGTAGCACCGATTCGAGCGTCCGGCCCCGTTCGTTCATGTCCCTCTGCAAACGCCGCAGGATGCGGATATCCGGGTCGGTATCCACGAACACCTTGATATCCAACAGCGCCCGGAGTTGCGGGTCGACCAAAACCATGATCCCCTCCAGAATGATGACCGGCTTGGGCGTAACCGGCGTGGTGAAGGCCGACCGGTTGTGGGCCGTAAAATCGTACACCGGCATAGCCACCGCCTCTCCCTGCCGCAGACGCTCCAGGTGGGAGACCAGCAAGGCATTGTCAAACGAATCCGGGTGGTCGTAATTAACCTTGGAGCGCTCACCCATGGAGAGATGGGTGTTATCCCGGTAATAGGCGTCCTGGGGGATTAAGGCCACTTGGCGGTCCCCCGCCGCCCGCCATATCGCCCGGGCGACGGTGGTTTTCCCGGACCCGGTGCCGCCGGCAATGCCGATAATGACCATCATCTTTCCTCCTGTCGGGGAGTGACTCTAGGCCAAGACCGCCCGGCTGCCGGGTTTCACCAGGGGCAGACCCTGCAGGCAGAGGGGGCATTCCGCCGGCGAATAGGACTCGATCTCCAGGGAAACCAGCGAATGGGTCGGCACGCCGAAATTGATCTTGCCGCCGCTGCGGTCCACAATCACCCCGACCCCGACCACTTGTGCGCCCTGCTCGACAAGGATTTCCATCACTTCATTGACCGAACCACCGGTGGTGATGACGTCTTCCACCACCAATACCCGTTCCCCCGGCTCCATACTAAAGCCGCGCCGCAGCTGCATCTTGCCGTTCCTCTGCGCATATCGCCCGATGGAGCTCTTGCTG
>CAZHIT010000039.1:2567-14325 GCA_964533125.1 uncultured Candidatus Sumerlaeota bacterium | reverse complement strand
GATAAAGGCCACCTCCACGAGGGCCGAAGGCATGGTCGTCTCCCGGATGACGATAAACCGCTCGCTTTTCACCCCCCGGTCGGTGAGGCCGGTGGCCGGCAGCAGGTACTTGTACAGCGCTTCCGCCAAAACCTCGCTGTCCGGATGGGTCGTCCAGTAGTACGCCTCGGTTCCGTTTGCCGTCGCGTTGGTGAAAGAGTTGGCGTGGATACTCAAGAAAACATCCGCCCCGGCAACATTGGCGATCTCCGCCCGGGTGTAACCATCCATGTAATTATCCACGGTGTTCGTGACCACCACCCTGGCCCCCAGCTGCTCCAGTAATGGCCGCAGGAGTTGGGTAATCGCGTGGTTCGCGTCCCGCTCGTTCTTCCCCTTCGTTCCCGCCGCCCCCGGGTCCCAACCGCCGTGCCCCGGGTCCAGGGTGACCGTCTTGCCGGCCAGGGGATGGGCCGGCAGCTCCACGTTTATGGTAAGCTCGTTCAGCCGCTCCGGAGCCTCCCAGGTGTACCCCGGCACCAGTTCCATATGTATTCTAACCTCGCCCGCTTCGCCCTCCATCTCCTCCACCTGCAGCCGAACAATCGGATGGTCCTGGATCTCGATGCCCCCGGTCAAACGGCCAAAGGGAAGCAGTTCGGAATCCGTTTCGTCCGCCAAACGCAACCCGCCGTCTGCTCCCAGCCTCGCTCCCAGGATGACCAGCATGAACTGATTGGGAAACTCTCCTGCCTCCACCCTGGATTCGACCGGCACCAGGGATGTCAGCTGAATAGCGCCGTCCCAACCGCTGCGGGACAGAGCGATTTCAGTCACCAGCGGATCAAACCGCAGCCGGAGTTCCCCCTCCTCCGCCGTCAACCGATAGCTCAGGGGATAAAGCAGATCCACGGCAATCTCCACCTGATCCGGCCCGGTTTGGCGGTATTTTACCTTACCCAGGTAACCGTTGTCGATCGCTGTCTCGCTATCCGGGAGAGCCAAGACCGCGCCGATCAGATCCAGCACCAGCCGGTGCGGGCTCTCTTCCTCCCGCACTATGTGCGCCAAGCGCCCGGTAGCCTCCACCTGCAGGGTATCCGCGCCGTTTATCCGTTCCAGGCCAATCGCGGTAACCAGGTACGGGAGGTGCACGGTCAGGCTTTTCCCGTCCGGCGCTTGCTCAATCCGATACGGCTGCCCCTCGTCCAGCTCCAACCCGACGCGCGGACTGCTGCCGTCCACCCCTGCTCCCACCTGCACCTGACTGATACCCGCCGCCGCAAACGGAATTACTCCGGCCGGCATCCCCAACTCTGAGCGCGGCAGGTCAATCTGCAGCCGGTTCGCCGCATCAATAAACTCCGTCCGAAAATCAGCCGGTATATCCGCGGTCAATACCACCCGGACTCCCGCTGCGTCGGAGAGACAATCAACCCCCACCAGTTTGGGGATCTGCGTGCGGATGGACACAGCATACGCCGCCTCATCCCAGTTAACCTGCGCGCCCAGCGCCTCCCCGATAAAGCGCAGGGGCACGAAGGTGCGGCCCTGGCTGATCCGGGCCGGCACATCCAAACTCACGGCCTGGCCGTTCACTGTCGCCGTTTTCTCTCCCACCGGCAAAACGATCTCCTGCCCGGCTCCATTGACCGCCACTGTCTGCGCTGACTCGTTCCAATCCACCTGCGCGCCTAAGTTCTCCATAATCACCCGCACCGGCACCAGGGTCCGCCCCGCCTGCAGTACCGGCGGCACATCCGTCACCGCCACTGCGCCGTTAATCACCAGCTTAATCACCGGCGCCTCCGCCAACACTCCCGGTGCAATCAACAGCACCAGGAGCAGGCCGAGTACCAGATGTATCTTCAGCCTCCTTGCCACAACTCCAGCTCCTCTCCCGGGAATCCTCTTAACTTAACATAATTATTTTCGGGCCAGCCCAGGGCTTATCCTCCTGGCAATTTATTCCATATACCCACCCGGACTGGCCCCCACTTAATGCCCGAAGGACGCCGGCAAAACTCAAAAGGTTCCCGCTATAATTTATCGCAAACACCGGTCCGCAGCTGTCCGTCCCGGCGCAATGCCGTCACGGCGCGGTTTGCGGAATTTTTCTTTGCCCAGCCCCCACAAACTTTTACTTGTTCTTTACCCGTTCTTTACGGTCGCCGGTTATCCTAAGACTAAGAAAGGGGATGGAGAACAATGCGAATGTCCCGCAAAATCATGCTTGTGGTCGCTGTCATTGTCCTGGTTTCCGCGACTGCCGCCTTCGCCGGGAGTTCAAGGGGAATCATGGGCAAAGGTATGGGGCAACCCGGATTCAGAGGTCAGGCCGAACCGGTCGAAAACCTGGAGGCCATGCAGGAAAAGATCAGCCAAATGCTCACCGACGGCAAGCTCACCCAGGAGCAGGCCGACGCCCGCCTGGCTGAACTGGAGACCCGGATTGCCGAAGCCAAAGCCTGGGCCGCCCTGACCCTGGACGAGAAAATAGCCAAACTGCTGGCCGAGTACGAAGCCAGGCTCGAAGCGCAGGTTGAAGCCGGCCGGGTGAGCCAGGAAACCGCGGATGAATGGCTCGCAACCGCCAAAGAGAAAATCGCGGATTGGGATGGCCACGGAATGCCCAATCTGCGGCCAGGCGCCATGGGCAAAATGCCCGGACGTGGCTGTGGGAACCGAACCCCGGGCGCTCACTGCCAGGAAGCGCTGGACGAAGCCGTCAAAGACGGCGTAATCAACCAGGACCAGGCGGATGCTCTCCACAAGTACTTCACGCTTTAACGACCGGGCCGCCCGCCGGAGGGCGGCCTTTTTAATAATTTACCTGTCTGGCAAATAACGGCAGAGCATTGCCCGCCGGTTTGTGGTATCATAGGTTTAGCACTACCGGTTCAATGCAGAGAGGGGGCAAATCATGCGCAGCAAACGAACGATTGTGGCCATTCTGGTCTTATCGGCCATGGTCATCACCACGCTCGGCTACGCCCTGGGGGGCGACTGGTTCAGCAACCCCAGCGCCGTCATCGTCGCCGAGGCCAACGGCGAGAAGATTTCCCTGCAGGAAGTCAACATCATCTATGAACAGGAAAAAACCTACTACGGTCTGGGGGATACCGTAACCGAGGAACAGACAGCCTTCGCCCAAAGCTTAAAAGAAGACATCCTGCGGCGCTTAATCGAAGAAAAGGTCATGCTCCAAAAAGCCACCGCCGCCGGCTACGTCGTCGACGAAGCCGCCCGGACCGAGGCCCAGACCGAGTACGACGGCATCCTGACCTCCATCGCCGCCCAGATGGCGAGCGAAGATACCACGGCCGGCACCCCGACTGAAGGGGTCGATTACCAGAAAAAAGCCCGCGACTACGCTATCTCCACCCTGGCCGCCGTCGGGCGGACGGAAGACAGTTTCGTCGAATCGATCGCTCAGAGCATCGTGATTGAACGATTCTTTACAGCCAGCACCCAGGGAATCACCGTCACCGAGGATGAAATCGCCGCCTACTACGCCACCCAGTTGGAACTGCAGCGCAGCGCCGGCGTCGCCGACGGCGACAATGCCGTTGCCCTCCTGCAGCCCGCCTCGGTGCGGGTTAAGCACATTCTGATTGAGCTGCCGGCGGAACAGCGCGATGAATACAACCGCCTGCTGTCCGAAGACACCGCGGAAGCGGCGCAGGCTTACCTCGACGCCAAGTTAAAGGAAATCGAGCCCACCGCCCTGAGCGTCCTCAGCCAGGCCAAAAGCGGCGCCAATTTTGAAGCCCTCATCGCCGAACACGGCAAGGACCCGGGCATGACCACCTACCCCGAAGGCTACACGGTCATGCGCGACGGCAGTTTTGTCGAGTCCTTCGAGGACGCCGCCTTCACCCTGAAGGTAAACGAAATCTCCGGCCTGGTCGCGAGCCAGTTCGGTTACCACATCCTCAAGGCCTACCAGATCAACCCCGAACTCATTTATCCCCTCTCGGAAAAAACGGACGCCATCCGCCATGCCCTTGAGGATGAAAAGGCCGATGCGCATTGGGATGAGCTGGTGGAACAGTGGCATAACGAAGCGACCATCCTGAGTTATCCGGACCGACTCTAAGAACACCTCCAAGGGATTAAGACAGCTCCCGGACGTAACCAAAACTCCCGGGTTCATTCACCCGGGAGTTCTCTTTGCCCGAAAATCTGACGCCATTCACCATGCTCAGCACCAAGAAGAGAAAAGCCAGCATCCCCTAGTCAGGCTAAGCAACCGCAACCATGAGCCAGCTGAAGCACAAAAATAAGCTTACAGACAGTTTGTATATTTCGCCAAAAATGGTTACAATACTTCTACATAAATATTATCATAACATAAAGCAAGGCGTTTGTCAAGCGGGCCGCCGCAACGAAACAGCGGCCGGGAAGAAGGGAGACTGGCATGGACGACGATTACGATCAGGCATACGCTGCAGCACACCAGGCAGGGGAGACGGCCGCATCCCACCCTGCCGATCCCGCCGCCGACGAAATGATGGTGCCGGAGACCACCGACGCCGCCTCCTTCATCCCACGCGAAAGCCAGGCCGACGACACCGTCCGGATGTATCTTAAGGAAATCGGCCGCATCCCCCTGCTCACCGCCGCCGCCGAGGCCGAACTGGCACAGCGCATCGCGGCGGGCGACGAAACGGCCAAACGCCGCCTGGCCGAAGCCAACCTGCGCCTCGTGGTCAGTATTGCCCGGCGGTTTTTGGGGCGGGGCATGCCTTTTTTGGACCTGATCCAGGAGGGCAACCTCGGCTTGATGAAGGCCGTGGATAAATTCGATTACCAGCTGGGCTTTAAGTTCAGCACCTACGCCACCTGGTGGATCCGCCAGTCCATTACCCGGGCCATTGCCGACCAGGGCCGGATTATCCGCATCCCGGTGCACATGGTCGAAACCGTCAATAAACTCGGCCGCATCACCCGGCAGCTGGTCCAGCAGTTGGGGCGCGAGCCAAGCGAAGCGGAACTCGCGGCGGCGATGGACATCAGCGTCAACCGCCTGCACGAGGTCATCCGGATGACCCAGGAGCCGGTGTCCCTCAGCACCCCCATCGGGGAAGAAGAAAACCATCTCGGCGATTTCGTCGAAGACCATACCGCGCCGGAACCCTCCGAAGTCGCCGCCTTCGCCCTGCTGCGCGACCAGCTGGCCGAAGCCCTGGATACCCTCACTCCCAAAGAACAGCAGGTCCTCCGCCTCCGCTTTGGCCTGGAAGACGGCCGGACCCGCACCTTAGAGGAAGTCGGCCAGCATTTCGGGGTAACCCGGGAGCGCATCCGCCAGATCGAGGCCAAGGCCCTGCGCAAGCTCCGCCACCCCACCCGCAGCCGGCCGCTCCGGGACTTCGCCGAATAACCTCCCCGCGCTCAGATGTTGATAAACGGCGCCACCGCCTCGAGCAGCAACACAAACAGGGGTATCGTCACAATCGCCGCCACGGTAGTCAGTGTCGTCACCACCGCCGCGTACCGGTGGTCCGCATGGTACACCTTGGCGATAATCGACACCTGGGTCATAATCGGCAGCGACGCCTGGATGATGAAGACCTGCTTCATCAGCAGCGGCGCCCGGATAAAATGCGCCAGAATAATAACTACCGCCGGGGCAACCAGAAAGCGCGCCAACACCACCGCGCCCATGTCCCGGCTTATTTTTATTTCCCGCAAGCTGACCGAATGGATGGCGATGCCGATAAAGAGCATCGAGAGCGGCGTCGTCAGGTTCCCCAGATACTTGCAGGTATCCAAAATGAACTTGGGCAGCGGTATCTGCAGCATAACCAGCAGGATGCCGGCCATAAACCCCAGCAAGGGCGGCGAAAAAATCCGGCGCAGGTTCTGGCGGCTAAACCCACCGGCCCCCTCCCCGGCCCCGTCCCGGCTGATGCTGTACACGCCAATCGTCCAAAAAAACACCGTATTGGCGATGTAGTACAGCAGGGCATAGGGCAGGCTCTCCTCCCCGAACAAGGCCAAGTTCACCGGCAGACCGATGAAAATGGTATTACTGACGCAGAACATCGTCTGAAAGACCCCGCGCCGCCTGGCCTCCACCCCCAGCGCCCGGGCGATCACGCCGCTGAGCAGGAAGCTGATCAGAATGGATGCGACCGGGATCAGAAGGCCGCCCGCCAGTTCAGTCAGTTTATCCCGGGTGAATGTCGTCACCAGGTTCGCCACCATATAAGCCGGGAGCGATACCCCGGTCACCAGCCGGGAAATCAGGGCGGCTGATTCTTCGCTGAACCAGCCTTTTTCCGCGAGCCAATACCCGATGGTTATCAGCAGGATAATGCTCAAGATTCCACCCATGGAACTCAGTACCGCCATTTGTCTTCTCCTTAGATTTCTGACATCGTCGCATCCTGTCTCTTTCGGCAAAAAAGCAGCAAATCCTGCCGCTTCACGCTGACCATCCGTCGCCGCACTTCCGAACCGCTAAGGCTTGCCGCTGCTACGGCAAGCCTTTTGTACATCCGGGAAGACAATAAGCCGTCCTTTCTCCCAATTGAAGCGGGTTCAATGACGGCCCATCGATGCTCTCAGTTGGTATCTGTCTGAACCGTAGCGGGGACACCTTCTCTGGTCCGGCAGGTCACACCCTCTTTGGCCAGGTGGATTTCCCGGTTGCTCACCGAGAGCGCCGCCGGCCGGTGGCTGACGATTATGCATGTCCGGTCACCCAACACCCGGAGGTTCGCCAGCAGCCTAGCCTCCGTCGCCTCATCCAAAGCCGAAGTCGCCTCATCCAGCAGCAAAACCGGCGCCCCGCTCAGTACCGCCCGGGCCACCGCCAGCCGCTGCACCTGCCCCTCCGACAGCCCCTGTCCCCGCTCTCCGATCACCGTAGA
Source organism: uncultured Candidatus Sumerlaeota bacterium (assembly GCA_964533125.1). Classification (GTDB taxonomy): domain Bacteria; phylum Bacillota; class SLNR01; order SLNR01; family JBMNPB01; genus CAZHIT01. Next base: position 7,465 of record CAZHIT010000039.1, on the reverse strand, counting down.
GAGACCCGCAGGCAAACTCTCAATCACTTCCGCGATGCACCCCACCTGGGCGGCAGCCATAATCTCTTCGTCCGTCGCCTCCGGCTTCACCAAAGCGATATTCTCCCGGATGGTCCCCGACAGCAGCAAATGCCCCTGCGGTACATACGCAAACAACCGCCGCGTATACTTATCGGCGGTGAGCATTTCCCCACCTTGGAGCCGCACCCGGATGGCTCCCGAGAGCGGCGCCAGCACTCCCAGCAGCAGCAGCAGCAGGGTGCTTTTCCCGCTGCCGGAGGCGCCGGAAACCGCCACGCAGTCCCCCCGCCGAATCGCCAGGTTCACCTCACTCAGAACCTGGTCCCGGTCATAGCAAAAGGATACGCCCTCCAGCTCCAGGCTCTCCCAGGCGGCGGCTAATCCCTCGGTCCCCATCGCCCGGTCATTAATCTCCGATTCGTCCGGCAGCTGCGCGATCTCGCTTAGCCGTTCCGCCGAAGCCAGAGCGCTGTACACCCGGGGGAGCAGGCCCGATAGTCCGGCAAAGGGCGTTTGCACCTGCCCGACCAACTGCAAAATGGCGGTGAGTGTGCCAAAGCTGATGGTCCCCGCCGCGAGCCTGGACGCGCTCCAGACCAGGGCGAACAGGTACCCCAGCGAGAACAGAAAAGCAAACCCGGCATTGGCGAGCACGCCGACGGTGTTCTTACTGACCTTAGCCAGGTAATGCTGCTGCTGCAGTGCGGCCGCCCGCTCCGCCATCGCCGCCTCCGCCCCGAAGGTCTTAACCACCAGAATACTTTCCACTGCCTCCTGCAAAAAAGAGCGGACCGCCCCTTCCCGGGCTTGCATCGCGGTATGGAGCCGTTTGATCCTGGCCCGCATCAGCCGGGCCGCCAAGTACAGCAGCGGACCGACGATCATAAACACCCGGGCAAACTGGCCATCCAGCATTGCCAGCACCGCCAGTGCCGTCAGCAACCTGGTCGTGAGACCCGCCAGGTTGGGCAAGATGGTCGCCACCCCATCGCTCACGACGCCAATGTCGCTGGTCAGCCGGTTCATCAGGTCCCCGCTGTGGTACAGTCGGATCCGTGTATAGTCCTTACCCAAAATCGCCCGCAGGAGTTTGGTTTTGTAGCCCATCTCCAGCCGGCCTTGCAGCGCCGTCCGCAGCAAAAGCTGGAGGACGATCACCAACAGCAGCAGCATCCCCCGGGCGATTAACCGGTCCCGGCCCCCGGTCAGCCCCTCGTCAATCGCCGCCCGGGCCGAGAGCACCAAAAGGGACCCGCTGCCGGCCAGGAGCATCTGGCTGGCGACCGAGGCCAGCAACAGCGGCAGTTGGGGTTTGGAGTTTTGGTACAGCCACTTAAGCGCCGGTTTGTCCCCCATCGCTAATGGTCTCCTCTTTTGCTTTATGGTATTGACTGGGGCGGGATAAGCGCCCGGTCGGGACGACCCAAAGCCAGCGGCGGCTTTCCTTTCGGAGCAAAGCTTTGTATCGACCAAACGGGCGGTCTTCCCCTATTAGGCCAGATGGGAAGCCCCGCATCGGATCAGGTTACCGCGCCTCGGTGTTTTTCCTGGTACATCAAAGCGTCCACGTACTGCAAAAACTGCTCTTCCGTCAACTGGCTGACCGAATCGTAGACGGCATACCCGATGCTCAGGGACAGAGTATAAGGTTTGGTGCCGGCAGCATTGAACCGGCGGAACGTCTCCTCAATCCTGGCCACCGATTTATCGAGAATGGCGGCGTCCGCGATATCGAGAACGATGAGAAACTCGTCCCCGCCGTACCTGGCCAAAAAATCGTCTTTCCGCAAACTCTGCTTCAGCAGTTTGGCGGTAATCGCCAGGGCTTCGTCCCCAATGGCGTGCCCGTATTGGTCGTTGATCGCTTTAAAGCCGTTTAAATCGATCAGAACCAGCGAAAACCCCTTTCCCGCGCTGCTCTCCCGCACCTTGTCTTTAAGCATCTGCGTAATCGACAACCGGTTATGGGTGCCGGTCAGATAATCCGTCTGCATCTTTTTGTTCTGAATGCTGAGATAAAGATTGAGAATGGACAGCGTCAGTCCACTCCATAGCAAGGTCAATCCGTAATTCAGCGCCTGAACCATCCCGCCGAGTACCGGCGGCAGGGTATAAAACAGGAGCGGTCCCAGATGCGTTTTCGGCAGATTGTTCCGACGACGGATCACCAGCAGCAGGCCCATCATAAAATAGCCGTAACTCAGGGCAACCAGAACCGGGAACATACTCCCCCGGCAAAACAGGTTACCGCTTTGGATGGAAAACATCCAACCGGTAAACGGAGTTGCCAGTGAAAGTAAGGCAGTGATACCGGCCGGCAAGGCCAGCGGTTTCGCCAGGGCGGCGGTACGCCGTTCATTTCTGAACACCTCATAGTCGGCATAAAGAACCCACAAATAGGCCGGCAGAGGGGTTAAGGCGTAGAAAACAGCGTTAACCGCCAGGTTGGCGTTGGCATAAAGCCTCCCCGGCCGGCCATCGACCAGCCATCCCAGAATTTCCAGCCCTAATGCCGCCATATTAATGAGGAGCATGGATCGGAAGATCCGGCTCTGGGCGTTACGCTCAGCTCCGTACCGGCGCAGATCGGCCAAGATGACGGCGGAGACGAAAAAACAAAACAGATTCAGGTCGGTCCGAAGTAATAAAGGCATTCCTCAACCCCTCACCGGTATGCCGCCAAAGATCAGTGATAACTTCTGGATAACTGCCCAAATCCCTCTATGGCCCAATCCGGCTGCCATATTCGCCTTTAGCGGGTAGCCTCAGATACCGGCCAGAAAGCGGGGGGCGCTGACCGCGTAATGGACCAGTTCGAGCAGATTATTGATGCCGAAGACCGGGACACCCGACACCGCCTGGATATTGCGGCCAAATGGACCCATATTGGTGCACTCCAGCACGATGGCGCCAACATCCGGCTGCTCGGCCATGACCTCCCTGGCCATTTCCTCCATCTCCGCCACCAGAACAGCGGTCTCCAGTTCCAGACTGTTGCCGATGAAAACCGTCGGGAATACCGCGTCCGGCTTCATCCCCTTGATGATTACCGGGATATCTTTGGCCGACCAGCCGACGCCATTAAAATGGCGTTCATTTAAATTGTGACCTCTTTCGGTGAACACCGCGATTCTTTTGTCCGGATTCAGCATCGCCCGGACCAGGGGAACCAAAATCAGCGCCGAGGTGAAGACCGGAATGTTCACCGCTTTGGCCAGCTCTTGCTGGAAGGGTGCCAGAAAGCCGCAGCTAGTGGTGATGGCCTTAACCCCTTCCTGCTCCAATTCCCGGGCGGCCTGGATGAAGGGTTGCAGCAGAGCAGCGTCGGGATCTTCACCCATAATCCGGTCCGTCTTCGCTCCCCGGACTATTTTGTAACGAACGGGGAAACCATAACTATAAGCGTTTCCGATATCCCCCGGCAGACGGGGGAAAACGGTGTCCAGCATCAGCACCCCAATTTCTTGCCCGTAATTGGTAAATCCGCCCCGGATCAGCATCATACCGCCTCCTGTTTTCCGTATGGGCCTTCGCGCAGGACTCAGTCGGCCAGCTCCAGCTCCCTGGCTATCTGCTGGCTGAATGGTCCGATATCGTTGTTAACGTACGCCTGCATGGTCCCCGCGCAGGCGCTGGTGATGGCGATATTGATCCATTCCTCCGGTACGTGCAGTGCCCGCAGTTGCTTGCGCACCGCAACGGCCGCCTTGATGGCCTCGATGGAACAGATCCGGCTGATTTTCCCGACCAAATCCGCGTCGCCGTATTCGACCTGGCATAAACCCCGCAGCAGCTGTTGCACGCGGCTGCCTTGCTCCGGGTTGGAGCAGTCGATAACCACCAAACCGGGCTCGCCGTTTTCGATCGACCGGGCGCTGCCGATCAGTTTGGCGTCCATCACGGTAATCGCCGGATTGCGCTGTTTCAATTCCGGCTCCAATTGAGCACTGGTCGCCATATTCAGGATAATCGCCCCCTTTTTGGCCAGGCCAAGCAGCGTTTCCACCGTACCCTTGATCACCGGGGTAGGTAAGGCCAGGATAATCAGATCCGCCTGCCCCATTCCAGCCAAATCCGGGACAAAGGTACCGTTAACCGCTTCAGCCAACCGGCGCCCCTTTTCTGTCTCCGTGTCCGAGATGATAATTCTGGTATCCGCCGGCAATCGGCGGGCAACCGCTGCCCCCAGTCTGCCCGCTCCGATTATCGCTGCCGTATCCGTCATTTAACCGCGCTCCTTTCCTTAACGCCTCCATCTGCCGCCTACGGTATCCGCTGCCTTGATACCTTCTCCGCCGCTGCTTATATCCCTCCCAAATGGCTGCCGCTACAGGAATAACACCGGTACGCCTTCTATCCATATCACCCAAGGCAATTGCTTCTTCCTAAAAAAAGCAGAACATGATACAATGAAAATAATATGTAAACAATAATCGGTTCACGCCGGGAAAGGGAGTGAGAACATCAAACTATCCCTTATCACCCGCAATATCTGGCTTGGTATCCGCAAGAGCAGCGAACGGTTCCCGGTCACCTTGAGCGCATCCTTTGTCCTCCTCACCCAGCTGATCCGGCTGTACGAAATCCAGTCGCGCCATTCTGCGGCCACCATCGAGCAGTTGGTCCGGGCCAACATGGGTATCGGTCTCTTTCTCCTGCTTTCCCTCTGTATCGGTTTGTTCCTGGAAAGCATCGGGTCGCCAAGCCGGACCCGGTCGGTTGTGGCTTATGCCGCGGGGCTTGCCTTTGCCGCCGGCTATTACGCCCTCTTCACCAGCCCGTTCAATCCGGTTACCGGGATCAGGTATGCCGCTCTAATGCTGTTTTTGGCGGTCGCCTTCTTCGTCTCTGAGGTAGGCTTCAAAGTCCTCGTTCGG
>CAZHIT010000039.1:0-2557 GCA_964533125.1 uncultured Candidatus Sumerlaeota bacterium | reverse complement strand
GCCGGCAGGATGGCTTTGAACCCTACGTCATCAAAGTCCTCAATGGTTTTCTCACCACCGCCATCTACTCCTTCGTCCTCTACGTTGGGATCGCCGCCATCCTGTTTACCACCAATACGTTATTCGAACTGAACATCCCAGGTAAGTACTACTTCTACAGCTTTCTCACCGTCGTGTTCATCTTCGCCCTGGCCATGTTCCTCTCCAAAGTCCCCAGCCGGGAAGAAGACGAGAGTGACTTCAGCTATTCCAAATCGCTGAAAATCCTGCTCCTCTACATCGTCATCCCCCTGATTACCGTCTATACCGCTATCCTGTACGCCTACTTTGCCAAGATTCTGGTCACCCGGGAATGGCCGGCCGGCCTCGTGTCCCATCTGGTCCTCTGGTACACCACCGTCAGCGTCGGCGTCATTTTCCTGCTTACCCCTCTGCTGCCGGAAAACCCGGTCGCGAGGTTATTCAAGCATTGGTTCCCGAAACTCATCCTTCCCGTCTTGGCCATGATGTTCGTTTCGGTCGGCTTAAGGATTAACCAGTACGGCTTCACCGAAAACCGTTACTACGTCGTCCTCCTGGGTATCTGGGTAACGGTCACCATGCTCTATTTTTCTTTCGCCCGCCCTCTGCGCAACATCGTCATCCCCATCACCCTGTCCGCCTTCATCCTTATCGCCGCCTTCGGCCCCCTCAGCGGGTTTGCGGTATCCATTGCCAGCCAAAACAATCGTTTTGAAGCCATCCTCACCCGCAACCAAATGCTCAGCGGGCAGACCATCGTCCCCAACCCGCAGGCGAAAGCCGCCGACCAGCAGGAGATCACCAATATTCTCTACTATTTCGAGAGAAGCCACGGACTGGAGAAAGTTGCGGTACTCCCGACCGGCTTTGAGCTAAAGGACATGAAAGGAGTATTCGGTTTTGACCCGCAGTCGCAAGTTACCCCTCAACCCACTGATTACTTCTTCTATCACCAGCCGATGCCTTTGCAGCCGATGGATATTCGTGGCTTCGACTACTACTTCCAGCTCAACCAGTGGAACGCCGCGCCGCAGACGATCGGTGCGTACCGGGCGGAGTACAATCCTCAAACCAACCAGGTCTTGGTGTACGAATCGGAAGCGGCCATCCTCACCCTCGATGTTCTCCCCCTGGCCCAAGCCGTACACACCAAACACCACCCCCTGGTCGCCGAAGGCAAAGGGGAAGAGGTCAGCCTCGCCGATATGACCTTCACCGGCGGAAACGAACGGGTACGCTACACCCTCATATTCACCGGGATCAACGGACGCATCAGGACCGCCGATGAGATCATCCTCGAAAACGCTGAAATCATCCTCCTGCTGGGAACAAAATAGACCTAACCAAAAGAGCAACCGTTAATCCATATGCGCGATTAACGGTTGCTCTCTTTTTGCTTAGCTCACGGACTGAACCTGTTTCGCCAATGCGTCAAAGACTCTGCCGTTGGCTACGAAACGCTTTTCTTCTCGGCACACTCGCAGCAGCAGCCTGGGGCCTCATCTTCTTCGCTGCAGCATTCCAGCTCTTGGGCGTGCTTCACACCGGCGTCAAAAGCTTTGGTGTTCATTTCGATGAACTCCGCTTTCTTTGCCATCCGGTCCAACACGACCGCTTTCATGACTTCCGGCGTAACCATCTTGCTCAGCTCGCAGAAGAAACCAAGGATCGCGATGTTCAGCACCCGGGCGCTCCCCATCTCCTCCGCGATTTCGGTCGCCGGCACACCCACGTACTTGATATCTTTGCGGGTGAACAGCTCCGGCTTGATCAGGGAGGAGTTGACGATCATGGTGCCGCCCGGGGCCACCCGTTTTTCGAAGGCCCTAAACGAGGGGATGTTGAACGCGATCACGTACTTCGGCGCTTTTTTGGTCGGAGACCCGATCTCCTCGTCGCTGGTGATCACCGTGCAGTTGGAGGTACCGCCGCGCATGGCTCCGCCGTACTGCGAATAGAAGGTTACGATGGTCCCTTCTTCGTTGGCTCCGTAGGTCAGGAGCTTACCGCAGGTCTGTACGCCCTGGCCGCCAAAGCCGCCCATCAAAACGCTGTTCTGCATGTTTATACCCCCTCCAGAGTCTTCAGTTCGCCGACCGGGTAGATGGGCAGAACATTCTCCTCCACATGTTTGGGGCAGTTCTTCGGGAGAATATTCCAGTTGGTCGGGCAAAGGGAGACCAATTCCACGAAGGAGAACCGTTTGTTTTCCATCTGGCATTGGAAAGCTTTCTTCAGGAACTTCTTGGACTGCATGATGTACTTGGTCGAATGCAGGGCACCGCGGGCCACGTACCCGGGGGCCTCCAGCCCAGCGATGATTTCGGCCATCTTCACCGGATAGCCTGCCCGCTCCGCGTACCGGGGACCGGTGGTCGAACGCTGACCGATCAGGGTCGTCGGCGACATCTGGCCGCCGGTCATCCCGTACATCTGGTTGTTAATCATCACGATGGTCATTTTCTCGCCCCGGTTGGCGGCGTAGAAGGTCTCCGACATCCCGATGGAGGCCGCGTCCCCGTCACCCTGGTAGGTC
>CAZHIT010000038.1:0-14400 GCA_964533125.1 uncultured Candidatus Sumerlaeota bacterium | reverse complement strand
GGATTCGAACCCCTGACCTCTTGAATGCCATTCAAGCGCTCTCCCAGCTGAGCTACGCCCCCACAGCCTTATTCTGTTCACGCTTACATATTGTAATACATAACGGCGCATTTGTCAAAGGGTTTATTCTGGCATTTGCCGCAAAACCAGCCAAAACAGTCAAACCCGGCCGGCCATCGTCATACCCCGGCCGTTTCGCTAGTGAAACTCAGGCGTTCGGCGTCCGCCCACAGCCGCTCGAGGTCATAAAACTTCCTTTCCTCCGGCGTGAACACGTGCGCCACCACAGAGCCGACATCGATCAGGATCCACTTGGCTTCCCGGTATCCTTCCCAGTGCTGCATGCGCACGCCGGCCGCATCCAGTTTCTCTTCGATGCTGTCGGCAATGGCCTGGGTCTGGGTCGTGGAGTTGCCGGTACTGATCACAAAGTAGTCAGCTATCTGGGTGATTTTGTCCACCTTCAGAATGACAATATCGTGGGCTTTCTTTTCACCGGCCGCTCCCGCGACCAGGTAAGCCAGTTCTCTTTCCTTATCCTGCATGTACGCACCTCCGCCGCAATCTTAACCCTAGGTCTGGTAATCCGATCCGAGAATAATGGTAATATCCGCTGCGTGTTCCGGATCGATTTCGTAGTACAGTTTCCCCTGCTCAAAGACCTTCACCAGTGCATCAATTTTCGCCTTGTCTGCAGTACGGCTGATGACCCGCGTCGTTTCGTAGTTAGTTTTATCCGCATTGCCGGTGTTTATTACCTGAAAACCCTTGTCGGTCAGTTTTCCCGCCAGCCCGGACGCCAACGCCGACCGCTTGGTTCCGTTCAGGACCTCGATTCGGACGGTGGCGTTATACTCCCGGTCGATATCCCGGTAAACCTGGTCCATCAGCGCCTCGATCGCCGCTTCGTCCGGGCGCCAGTAACTGACTCCGCCATCTTGTCCGTGCGTGTAATCATTGGGTCCGCCGGGGAGGACATCCATCGAGAGCGATTCTCTGTCGGCTTTCAGGGCCATGGAGGCCATCCCCAGGATTTCGTCCGGCTCCATATTGGTTGTGATGTACTTCACCGACTCGCTCATCATCTTGGGCAATTTAAGCAGCGTGCTCGGCCGCAGCAGCTTGTCCATTACTACTTGCATAAACTTCTGCTGGCGGTGGATGCGGGTGATATCATCCCCGTCGCCGCGGTAGCGCACATACTGCATCGCCTTGTCGCCATCCAGCACCTGCCGCCCGGCTTTTAAGTCGATCACCAGGTCCTGCCAAACGTCGACATAGTACATATCCTTCTCGACGTCAATCTCCACGCCGCCGAGGATATCCACGATGGCGCTGAACCCATCGACATTCACGCGCAAATAATAATGCACCGGCACCCCCATTAGGCCTTCCACTGCCTTCACCAGCAGCGACGGCCCGCCATAGGCATGGGCGGCGTTGATTTTGTCATAACCGGTCCGGCCGGGAATGTGCACCCGGGTATCCCGGGGGATGGAGAGGAGTTCCACCGTATTCTTTTCCTTATCGATGGTGGCAAAGATCACCGTATCCGAACGGGTCGGCGCTTTGCTGATCACATTCCCTTTGCCGTCGACGGGGACATCTACTCCCAGCACCACGACATTGATTTTTTCACCCGGTTTCGGTTTTGGCAGGTCTTCGCCCAGCGCGGTCGACGCATCGGGGTTTAGGTTGCGGAAAAAGTTATAGAGACTGGTCCCCGCCGCGAGCAATACGATACCGGCCACTACTATCGCAATTATGGCGTAGAACCGCCAGGTAATTTTCCGCGGTCGTCTCCGGCTTCGTCGCATTTCTTCAGTCATTGCTGCCAACTCCTTTTCGGGCGATTTCCCGGACCAGTTCATCCCGCGCCGCGAGCGTCCGCGGGTGGAGGGTGCGGCCCCGCTCGGTGACGAAGCGGATTGTCTGGCTCGCCGCCTGCACCACGGCCAGGTTCAGGTTTCGCTCCGCCAGTTCCCGCAGACGGCCCACACCAGGGAAATCCCGCCCTGGTTCGATATAGTCTGCCAGGTAGATAATTTTCTGGAGCAGCGTCATCCCGGCGTCCCCGGTGGTATGAACGCGTACCGCGGCCAGCACTTCCGGGTCGGTAATGCCAAACAGGGTTTCGCAGAGGCATGCTCCCACCGGACCATGGAGCAGGTCCGGCTCGGCCAACTCGATTGCATCCACGCTCAGGCCAAAGCTCTTTGCCAATCCCAGCAACTCTTGCCCCCCCAGGCCTTTGGCGCAGTCGTGCACCAAACCGGCCAGGCGGGCTTGCCCCACATCGGCCCCAAAACGCTCCGCCAGCTGTCCGGCCGTCGCCTGCACCCCAAGTGAGTGGTGCCAGCGCCGCGGACTGAGCATGACCGCGAGCTTTTCGATTATCTCATCCCCGGTCACCATAAACAACACTCCCATCAGCTGAACTTTCGACAAAAGGAGCAAAAATCCCTTTTTTGTCGGTCCGGCCGCGGTCGTAAGCGACAAAACAAAGCCCCCCTGGACAGTTGGCGTGAGTCCAGGCGCTATCGCGCCAGGAACACCGGCACCGGTACCTAGGGGGTGCAATAGGCTTTGCGTTCAGTCTGGTTAGCGGATATCCCGGGCTTTGGCTTCGTTCACCACGAGGGTCCGGCCGCCAAATTCCGCCCCGTTCATTTTCGTGATGACCTCTTCAATGTTGTCATCCGCGACCTCAACGAAACCGAAACCCTTGGAGCGGCCGGTCTCGCGGTCCTTGATGATTCTGACGCTTTCAATGCTGGCGTGGGCGCTAAAAGCCTGGGTTAGTTCATCTTCCGTCGCCGCCCACGGCAAATTGCCAACATACAGAGTTTTTGCCATGATTCGTCACCTCACTTTCGGAATGCTGCTGTCCGGAGAACCGGATGCGCCCGAAAACCCTTAGTCTGGCGCTCTGTCAATGGCTGCCGGGTTTCACCGGCATCGCATTGCCTTCTTAGTATTTGCTGCCGGAACTCAGAAAATTCCTGTTGCTGCCCCACCCCGAAAAATGGTCTCAATGTACAAAAGAATACCACAAAGCCGGCCGGCTTGTCAAATCGACACCCCATGCCCGCTGTAGCCGCGGTACAAACCTTCCTTAAAAATATAGTTCTCCACCGTCTCCGGCAGCAAGTACTTAATCGGCTGGCCCAGCCGCACCCGCTCCCGGATATCAGTGGAGGAAATCATCAGAGCCGGAACTTCCACGCTGTCCACCCGCAGATCCTTTTTCCGGGTTTCCCGCAGCGTGGCGACGATGGCCTCAAGCCCGGTCAGGGAGTAGCCGGGCCGGGTGGCGGCGATAAAATTGCACAGGGCAATCAGTTCCTCGACGTCCTTCCAGGTCAGGATTTCCAGGATGGCGTCAGCCCCGGTGATAAAATACAGCTCCGTCTCGTCCCCGTACAACCGGCGAAAGGCCCGCATCGTGTCCACGGTATACGACAAACCCGGCTGGTCGATTTCCTGGCGGGAGATGGTGAAATGGGGGTTGGTGACCGTGGCCAGCAGGGTCATCTGGTAGCGATGCTCGGCCGGAGTCACCGGGTATCCCTTTTTATGGGGCGGATTGCCGCAGGGGACGAACACCACCTTATCCAGGGCAAACTTAACCCGGGCCCCCTCGGCGTTTACCAGATGCCCGTAATGGATCGGGTCAAAGGTCCCCCCCATAATCCCGATTGCCTGTTTTCGCGCCATAACCGCATCCCTCGCTTTTTCTCCGGTCCTTCTTTCCTTACGCCCGGACGTACAGCCTGACCCCTAAGCGTAGAAGTATCCCGATTATACCATCTTTCCCGGCCGGACACAACCGCCCGGCAGACGAAAGGAAGGTACACGGTTGCCCATGTACCTTCGTCATTATATCGCTTTTTCCTGCCGCAGCCGCCGGCGGTGCTCTTCGTACTCCGGATCGCCTTTTTTCCACCCGCTGCGGTCTTTCAGTTTGACTTCGCCCACCTCTTCACTTTCGACAAACTCGTTCCTGGCGGTACAGTAATACACCGGTTCGTTCTGCTTACAGTTGCCGCACTCCAGACAGCGCATTGCCAACCCTTACCCTCCCGTTGTTCCTCATCCACTCCGCCGCTTACTCCGTGTACTCGAACTCAATCCCCCTGATCCGGACGCTATCACCATCCTTCAGACCAGCCTCACGCAGGGCCGCCGAAATACCCATCTTCTGCAATATATCCTGCAATCGCCGCAGGGACTCCTCGTTTTCCATATTGGTCATGGCCACAATCCGCTCAATTGCGGCGCCCTTAACCACATAAACCCCGTCCTCGGCCGCAATGGTAAAACCGCCGGGCCGGGCCCGGTACGTCTTCTCCGGCAGGCTCGCGTCTTCCGGCTGCCACTCCGCCTTCGCCTCTTCTCGCTCCAGAGTGTCCGCTGCGTGGTAAATCAGCTCCTTAATCCCTTCGCCGGTAGCCGCCGAAATCGAAAACCAGGCCAAACCCCGTTCCGAAAGCGCCTCCGTCAGCCGTCTGAGGTTTCCCTGAGCGGATGGTAAATCGATTTTATTCAGCACCACCAAATGGGTTCTGGCCGCGAGCGCCGGGTTATACAGCTCCAGTTCCTGGCGGACCGCATCATAATCGGAGAGCGGATCCCGCCCTTCCTGGCCGGAAGCGTCGATTAAGTGCAGCAGCAGTTTGGTCCGCTCCACATGGCGCAAGAATTCGTGCCCCAGACCCACCCCGGCATGCGCCCCTTCGATGAGGCCGGGGATATCCGCCAGCACAAAACTGCGGCCGTCGCCCACATTCACCACACCCAGGTTCGGGGTGATGGTCGTAAACGGATAGTCGGCGATCTTGGGCTTCGCCGCCGTAACCGAGGCCAACAGCATCGACTTCCCGGCGTTCGGCATCCCCACCAAACCGACATCCGCAATCAGCTTCAGCTCCAGCCGCAGCCACAGCTCAACCCCCGGCTCGCCTTTTTCGGCCAGGCGCGGCGCCCGGTTCACCGGGGAAACAAAATGCGGGTTGCCGCGGCCGCCCCGGCCCCCTTTGGCAATCACCACCCGGTCCCCCGGATGGAGCAAGTCCGCGAGCATCGCTCCGCTCTCCGCGTCGTACACCGAAGTCCCGGGCGGCACTTTCACAATCAGGTCTTCCCCGTTCTTCCCATGCATCGCCTTCCCCTGACCATGCTCGCCCCGCTCTGCCTTGTAGTGGCTCTGGTAGCGAAAATCCTGCAGGGTCCGCAGCCCGTTATCCACCGTAAACACAATATCGCCGCCGCGCCCGCCGTCGCCGCCGCTGGGTCCGCCCTCCGGCACGTATTTTTCGCGGCGGAAGGCGACCACGCCGTTGCCGCCGTCACCGCCTTTGACGAATATTTTAGCCTGATCAATAAACATTGCATTCTCCCTGTTCCGTCTATTCCTGACCGCCCCAATGACCGGCCAGGTAAAATTCCGGCTGTCTGGTGTCAATTTCCCCTGGCTGGTCTGATTCTATGCGCTGGCCCGGGCGGCGTGGACCGGGCGCGGACGATACGCCAGCCTCCCGCCAACCGGATGCGCTAAGAGAGCGGTGCGGTGGTCGCTTGCCCCTTCACCGGAACACATTGGGCCCCGGCCGGCTTGGGGAAATGCCAAATCAGCCCGGTCCGATCTCCCTCGCCGTCGACAACTATCCTACCGCCAAAATCGTGCTGCAGGCAGTCGGCCGCGCTTTGCCCCTGGTCATTTAGACCCTCCGGCGGCAGACGCAGGTTACTCAGACGATGCAAAATGTCCGCCCGGCCGTTCACGGCGAAGAGGTAATCCGCCGCCGTCTCGCTCAAGCTCACCTGCAAGCCAGTTGCGGTTTCTCCCGCTTCCGCCTGCAGCCGAATCAGAAGCTCCATTACCCCATCCAAATACCGCCCAACCCGGAGCGCATCCAGACCAAAGCCGCTCCAGTCGCTTTCAATCGCAAAACCAACCGGAACCTGGCGCAGCGCGGCTTGGTAGGCCGCCGCCTGCAACGCGGTAGCAATCTCCCTGGGCTTTACCCCGCCAATCCGGCTCAAAGCCGCGCTTTCCCCGGCCACCTGCTGGACGTACGCGAGCAGGCGCTCGGTTTTCCCTAGCTGCGCCAGGCCCGAGAGCACCTGCAAGTGGTTCGCGTAATCGTGTCGCTGCCCCCGCAGTGCCGCCACCAGTTCCGCCTGGGCCCTAAACCGCACCGTCCGCTCCAGTTCCGCCGTATAGGCAGATACCGTCCGGCGCAAAACGACCAGGCCTAACGCCAGCCCACCCGCCAATAAAACCGTCCCGGCGGCTGCCAACTGCCCCGCCGCCCGGTGGTTACCCAAGAGCCATAACCCGGACTGGGTGACCAAAATTACCCCGGCGGCCCCGGTCAGCCAGGCAAACCACCGGCGGATAAGCACTTGCCGCTCCAACCAATCACCTCATCCAGAGTCCTGTCCGATTTGTGCTAATTCGCCATTCCCCGCCAAATCCCTGCCGTCAGGTCAGACTAAAAAACAAAGCCAGTGCATCACCTGCACTGGCTTTCCTTTAGACCGAGGCTGCTTCTTCCACCGGGCGAATGCTGACGCTTTTTTTATCTTTGCCTTTGCGCTCGTAAGCGACAAACCCGTCCGCTTTCGCGAAGAGAGTGTCGTCCCGGCCGATGCCGACGTTGCTGCCCGGGTAAATCCTGGTCCCCCGCTGCCGGACCAGAATGCTGCCGGCGGTGACCAACTGACCGTCGTGACTCTTAATCCCCAATCGCTGGGCAGCGCTGTCCCGGCCGTTGCGGGAACTGCCAACCCCCTTCTTATGGGCGAAGAGCTGTAAATCAATCACAAATCGCATGCTTCCACCTCCGTTTCAGTTTCAAAACCACCAAATTATCCGGATACCCCGCCGCAATACTGCGTAGCCCAATCAGCATGGCCGCCAGGATCACTTCGATCTTTTCCCTGGCTGCGTCCGCTATCGGGGGCGGGAGACGAAACCGCAGGCGCCCGTGCTTCCGCTCACAAAGCGGCTCCACTCCGCCCAGTTCCTCCACCGCCAGGACGGCGGTCTGCGTCAGGACCGATACCGCCGCGCAGACGATATCCTGCCCGGCCGGCCCGGCGCCGGCGTGCCCCATAACGGAAAAGGCGCTCATCCGGTCCGTCAGATCAAGGCGTACTACTATCACAATCATCCGTTTAACTCAGGATCTAGTATTCGATTTTGTCGATGGTCAGCTCGGTAAACGGCTGCCGGTGACCGCGTTTCCGGCGGTAGTTGGCTTTCGCCTTATACCGGTACACGATAATCTTCGGCGCCTTACCCTGGCTTGCGACGGTGGCGATGGCTTTGGCTCCCGCCACAAGCGGCGAACCGACGATCACTCCGTCTTCCTTGCTGATCAGAAGCACCTGATTCAACTCCACGGTGTCGCCGGCGCTCGCGGGGAGTTTCTCGACTTTGATCTTGGCGCCTTCTTCCACCTTGTACTGTTTGCCGCCGGTTTCGATAATTGCGTACATACTTGCACCTCCTGCTTCAAAGACTCGCCAAAGCCAGGTAATACCGAAGTATTTTAGTCACCTGTTTTGTGCGGTAGTGACAGCCAAAGGCTATCAACAGAACCTAATTTTAACACAAGGGTCTGGCTTTGTCAAGCTGGGGAACACCGACCGGCCGCGTTCCAGGGCGGCCTTCCCAAGAGGCAGTACTACCGCGAGTGCGCGGCCCCGCCCTCGATGATCTTCCCCTTGGCGTAGGTCCTGAACACCTTGGTGATCTCGGCCCGGACCTTCTCCCCGGCTAAGTCCCCGGCGCCCTCGATGTCGATAACGTACCCTTCCAGGCGGGCGATCCCATTCCCGGGGTTTGAGACGTGGGGCTCTTCCACTTTCAGCTCCAGCACCTGCCCGGCCTTCACCGGCAGGGCCTTGCTCTCCACTTCTTCCTTGGTGCCGGCGACGCAGATTTTGATTTCCTCAATCTTTGCCTCGGTGGACCCGCGGACATAGATGTGCTTACCGGTGAGGCGCTCCAGTTCGCGCAGGTGGTTGCCGCCGGCGCCGATAATCAGCGCCGCCACCGAAGGATGGACTTCCACCAAAATAGCCTCGATCACCGAGTGCTTGAGGATCTTTTTAATCTCCCGCTCGACCTTCCGGCTCATCGTATCTTCCGAGAGAACCAGGCCCTTGCCTTCGCAGTACGGGCAGGGTTTCTGCAGCACATCCTCCAGCCCCTGGGAGGTCTTTTTCCGGGTCATCTCCACCAGACCCAGCTGGGTAATACCCAGGATGTTCGCTTTGGTCCGGTCCTTCTTTACCGCCTCTTCCAGGGCCTTCAGCACCCGCTCCTGGTGGTCGCTCGTTTCCATGTCGATAAAGTCGATTACAATAATCCCGCCGGTATTGCGCAGCCGAATCTGCCGGGCGATCTCCGCCGCCGCCTCCAGGTTGGTCTTCAGCACCGTGTCCGCCAGGCTCTCGCTGCCCACGAACTTACCGGTGTTCACATCGATCACGGTCAGGGCTTCGGTATGGTCGATAACGATATACCCGCCGCTCTTCAGCCACACTTTCTGCTTCAGGGACTTCTCGATTTCCTCCTCCATCCCGTAAACATCGAACAGGGTCCCTTCCCGCAGGTTAAACAGGTGGACCTTGCTCTTTAAGTCGGGGGAGATAATGTCGAGGTAATCGAGTACCTTTTCGTACTCGTGCTTCGAATCGATGATCAATTTGTCCACTTCCGGCGAGAGGATATCCCGAATCACCCGCTCGATCAGCCCGAGGTCCTTGTGAATCAGCGAAGGCGCCGCCGCGTGCTTGGCCTTGTTGCGGACCTTGGTCCACAGTTTATTGAGGAAGTCGATGTCGTACCGAATTTCTTCTTCGCTGCGCCCTTCGGCCACCGTCCGGACGATGACCCCCGATTTTTTCGGTTTCAGCTTGCCGGCCAGGCTCTTTAGCCGGTCCCGCTCCTTGTCCTGTTCAATACGGCGGGAGACGCCGATGTAATCCACCGTGGGCATCAGCACCAGGTAGCGTCCGGGCATGGTCACATGAGTGGTAACCCGCGCACCCTTGGTGCCCATCGGTTCTTTGGTGATCTGGACGATCAGGCTCTGCCCCTGCTTCAGCACGTCCTTGATGGAGACCCGCTTGACATCCTCGGGGATCTCCATATCCTCGCCGCTGGCCCGGCCAGAGACCGCATCGGCCACATAGAGAAAAGCGTTCTTCTCCAGGCCGATATTGACGAAGGCCGCCTGCATCCCCGGCAGCACGTTCTCGACCTTGCCCTTGTAGATATTGCCGGCCAGGCGCTGGTTTACCGGCCGCTCCAGATAAAACTCCACCAGCACCTCGTCTTCCAAAACGGCCACCCTGGTCTCACTTGAGTCAACATTCACCAGAACTTCTTTGTGCACGCCCCAATTCAACTCCCTAAATCCCCGTAAAATTTGTTTGTCAGGCCTCAGGCATCCCAGAGGGAACGCAGCGACCCGTCTTCTCCCACAGCAAATAAGCCGGTGCGGTGAATCTGCCCGGCTTCCCCGTCCAGGGGCAGGCCCCAGCGCACCGAGAGCACCTGGCCAATCTCCTCCGGCCGGCCGGTACCCGCCGGGCCCATCGCCAGGTCGGCTTCCAGGATCAATTGTGTCCCGTTCAAAGCGATAAATTGCAAACGGCGGGTCAGCGGACGGATATCGATGGTTTTCTTCCCTTTGCTCGTTATCCGCTCGACCGGAATGGTTTCGCTGCCCTCAAACTTTTCGATCATCGCCAGGATGTCCTCCGGGCGGCACACCGCCGTCAGCCTAAGGTTCAGGCGATACCGGGCGATGGCCGCGATCGCCATAGCCGCCGGCGCCGAAAGGGGAACCTCCCGGACGGCCAGGACCGGGAAGCCCGGCGGCAGCGCCCGACCCAAAGTTGCTCCCAGGACGAGAGGCTCCATCGCCTGGGTCAGTTCCACATCCATATACTCCGCTTCACTGGTCACTCCCACCCGCAGGGCCGAGGCAAAAGAGAGCTTCGGGTGCGGGTTAAACCCTTCGGAGAAAGCGATGGGGATCCGGCCCCGCCGGATCGCCCGTTCAAAGGTTTTAATCATATCGAGGTGGGAAATAAACTTAACTCCATCCCCTTTGGCAAAATGCACTCTAAACCTCGGCATGGTCACCACCGCCTTCCACCGAGAGCGTCACTCCGAGGGCCGGGCAGACCCCGCAATCCAGGCAGGACTCAAACCGGCAGTCCCCGGTCGTGCTCGCCGCGAGCGATTTTTCCCGCTCGGCCCACAGGTACTCCTTGCTGACCCCGGGGCTCAAGTGCTCCCAGGGCAGGAGTTCGGCTTTGGGCCGGGTGCGGTTCGCGTAAAACGCTGGATCGAGACCGCAGTCCCGAAAGGCCGCGAGCCACTCCCCGTACTTAAAATGTTCCGACCAGCCGTCAAACCGGCAGCCCCGCTCCCAGGCCCGAGCCAGCACCGCGCCCAAACGCCGGTCACCCCGGGCAAAGGCCGCCTCCAGGTAACTGACCTCGGCATCGTGCCAGTTGAACTGGATGAAGCGGTGCCGCAGACGCCGCCGCAGGTAATCCTGCCGGGCTTTTAGGGCGCTGACCGTAACCTGCGCCTCCCACTGGAAGGGGGTATGCGCCTTCGGGACGAAGGACGAGGCGCTGATGGTGAGGCGCGGGGTGTGGTGACTGCCCCCCCGGGTGGCCCAGTACAAATCGAGCGCCCGGTAGGCCAGTTCGGCGATCCCCTCCAGGTCCTCCTCGGTCTCGGTGGGCAGGCCCACCATAAAATAGAATTTCAGGCTCGCCCAACCGGACTTAAAGGCACTGGTCACGGCCGAGACAAAATCGGCTTCGGTCACATTCTTATTGATCACATCCCGCAGGCGCTGGGTTCCGGCCTCCGGCGCCAGGGTCAGACCGGTTTTGCGCACCGACTGGATTTTTTCCGCCAGTTCGACCGAAAAAGAATCGATGCGGGACGACGGCAGCGACACGGCCACCCCACTCTCCCGGTACTCATCCACCAGATGGCCCACCAGGTCAGTCACACCGGAGTAATCGCTGGTATTCAGGGAGGAAAGGGAAATCTCGCTGTAGCCGGTATTCTCGATCAGTTCCCGGGCCAGGCGTTCGCAGTTAGACCGCGTCCGCTCCCGTACCGGCCGATACAGCATCCCCGCCTGGCAGAAGCGGCAGCCCCGGGAACAGCCGCGAAACACCTCCAGCATCGCCCGGTCGTGGACAATGCCCATGAAGGGGACAATCGGCCGGGTAGGGTAGTCGAGGCGGTTGATATCGGCCACCACCCGCTTGGTCACGACCGCCGGCGCCAGGTCCGAGCGCGGGGTGACCGCTTTTACGGTTCCGTCGGGGTGGTAATCCACCCGGTACAAAGAGGGCACGTAGACGCCGGGGATCTGGGCCGCCCGGGGCAGAAAGTCCCGCCGTTTACCGCCGGCGCCTTGCCAGTCGCGGTACGCGTCCAGCAGTTCGTGAATCACTTCCTCCCCTTCGCCTAAAACTACCAGATCCAAAAAGTCCGCCAGGGGTTCGGCGTTAAAGGCACAGGGGCCGCCGGCAATAACCAGGGGGTCGGTCTCGCTCCGGTCCGCCGTATGGAGCGGGATCCCGGCCAGAGAGAGCATATTGAGAATATTGGTAAAGCTCATCTCGTACTGCAGGGTAAACCCGACGATATCAAACTCCTTGATTGGCCGTCCCGATTCGAGCGCAAATAAAGCCAGCTGCCGCTCCCGCATCTGGGCTTCCATATCCACCCAGGGTGCAAACACCCGCTCCGCCACCGTATCTTCCCGCCGGTTGATCTCGTGGTATAGAATTATCGTCCCCAGATGGGACATCCCGACTTCATAGACATCCGGGAAGGCCAGAACCATTTTCACCGCCAACTGCGCGTGGTCTTTGTGGATCGAATTCCACTCCGTGCCGATATACCGGGTCGGCTTCTCTACCCGCGCCAGCACCAGCGATACGTCGACTGCCTGGGTCATCACCATTGCACCTCCGGTTTTAGTCCAGGTCACCGCTTCAAACAATTCGCCATGCGGTGGCCAAATCCTTGCAAAAAAGCTTAGCCTTTTCAGCTAAGCCGGATTGACCATGATTATTTTTCCGCATTCTGCCCGGAATATTAGCTTTTTTTGGGCCGGAGCACGGCCGAGAGGGGAATATCCAGTCCGTAATCGATCATCCCGTCCACAATCTCGGTTTCGGTGACCACGCCCTCGATTGCCCCGTCGTCCCCGATGAGCGTGACCAGATGGTAGCGCTTCGGCAGGATAAACCGAATCACCTGCTTGACCGTGGTGCCCCCCCGGGCCACCAGCGCCTCCACCGGCAGCACCCCGGCGCGGGACAGTTCCTCTTTTTTAGCGGCCAGGGAGCGCATAAACACATAGGCCGCCATGCCCTGTTCCTTTTCGGCCGCATGATAAAGAAAGAAGCCCAGCAATAAGAGATTCAGGTTGAATAAACCCCGGTACAGCGACCAGAGAGCGCCGGCTACTGAGGCGATAGCGACCAGCTTACCTAACCGCACGATCCTTTCGGTCGCCGGCCGGTAACCGGAGCGCCGGGAGAGCCAGGCCCGCAGAATCCGCCCGCCATCCAGGGGCAGCACCGGCAGGAGGTTAACCGCGGCCATCGCCAGGTTGCACTGGAGAAAAAACGGCGCGGCCGGCCACTGCCAAAACGGAAAGCGCTGCCAAAACAAGACGAAGCCGGCCAGAACCAGATTGTTCAGGGGGCCGGCGACGGCAATCCGGGTTTCCACCCCGGGGTCAGCCGAGAAAAAATTGTCGAGCTTGGCAACCCCGCCAAAAGGGAGCAGTTCCACCTCGCGCACCGTAATCCCAAGGCTCCGGGCTACCAGCACATGCCCGGCCTCGTGCAGCAGCACCACCGCAAAGACCAGCAGCATCTCCCCCAGCAGGCCAAAGCAGGCGTACACCACCAGCAAAAGCAGAAAAAAAAAGTTCAGCCGGAGCGGAATGCCACCAAATATGCCGATTAACATCGTCTTTTGCACGTCTCCTCCCCGGAACCGGCCGATTAGAAATCGGCGATGCGGGCCGGGTCGATCGCGGTTCCGTCGACTCTGACTTCAAAGTGCAGGTGCGTCCCGTCCGCCACTCCGGTTGCGCCAACCGTGGCGATGGTTTCTCCCTGCTGGACAAACTGGTCGGCCCGGACCAGGGTAGCAGCGCAATGGCCGTAGAGCGTTTCAATACCATCCCCGTGCAAAATCCGGACCATCTTCCCCAGTGACTCATCTTCGCTCACTTCGACCACAATCCCGGCCAAAGCCGCGCCAATCGGAGTCCCCTCGGCGGCCGCGATATCCACCCCGGTGTGCAGCCGTTCTACCTTATCCACCGGGTGAATCCGGTAACCGTAGCCGGAAGTGAGTTCGCCCTGCACCGGAATCTTAATCCCCCGCTCCCGGACTACCGCTTCGACCTCGGCCGTCACCAGGCCCGGCAGGAGCGGATCTCCCGTCTCTTCCTCCCCGGAAGCAGAGAACGGCCACTTCAGGCGGTCTTTTAAATTGCCCAGGGACTCCAGGCGCTGCATCACCGGAGCGTAATCAAACCTCGCCGTAATGACGTACCGGATGCTGTCCTCGATTTTGCGGGCCACCGCCAAATCGGTCTGCTGCACCACCAGCACGATGGCCAGCATCCCGGCCGAGATTACCACTTTGCGGCCCGCCTCGGTCGAAAACCAGTTGCCCGGGAACGAAAACCGGGTTCCGCGCCAGTCCAGGTGACGCTGAAACCGCGATAACTTCCGTAAAAACTTCCCTGCCATCCGCTCACCCCCGCCGCTTTCTTCCCTGCGTTCTCGATCTTAATATATTAGCCGGGGGAGGCGAATAGACCTCAGCTGTTCGATGACCGGAAAACAAAAGAGACGGCCGCCGCCGTCCCGCTAGAACATGATTTTTTGCCGCCGTATATGGATGCTGAGCAATATGCCCACCGCCAGGAGGCTCACGATCACCGAGTTCGCTCCGTAACTGACAAAGGGCAGCGGCTTCCCAGTGACCGGCATGATTCCCATGGTCATGCCGATGTTGATGAAGGTCTGGAAAGTGAGCGCGGTGACGAGACCGGTGGCAATCAGGCTGCCGAAGCTGTCCTTGGCTTCCACCGCCACTTTGATCCCGCGCCAGAAAAAGAACCAGAGCAAACCCAACACCAGGAGACTGCCCATAAAACCAAACTCTTCCCCGATTACCGAAAAGATAAAGTCGGTATGGCGGATGGGCAAAAACTTCAGTTGGTTCTGCGTGCCGGCAAACAAGCCCTTGCCCAGCAGACGGCCGGAGCCGATGGCGATTTTCGACTGGATGATGTGGTAGCCGTCCCC
>CAZHIT010000037.1:4892-14698 GCA_964533125.1 uncultured Candidatus Sumerlaeota bacterium | reverse complement strand
ATCGCTTACCTGCGCCAGCAGAGCAGTGTCGTGCGGGTTGAAGCCGCTGGCAGTCTGCGCCGGGGGATGGATACGGTGGGGGATATCGACCTGGTTATCGCTACCCACGACAAGGGGGCGACGCTCGCGGCCCTGGAGGCGATGCCGTACCGCCTGGCCACCCTGGCGCGGTCGGAGGACCATCTTCGCCTGGTGGGGGATAACGGACTGCCGGTGGATGTATACCTCGTCTCCCCGGCTAATTACGCAGCGGCCCTGCGCTGGTACACCGGGTCGGCGGGGCACAACCGGAGCCTCGCGGCCTTTGCCGCCACTACCGGTTACGATGCCAGCCAGCCAGAGGGCCTGCTTGGTCCGCGGGGTGAGCGGATCCCATTGTCCGATGAAAATGATCTGTACCGCCATTTGGGTTTGCCCGCCATCGTCCCGGAACTGCGTGAAGACCGGGGGGAGGTGGCGGCTGCCCTGACCGGACGTCTGCCCAAGCTGGTGGAACCGGGGGCGATCCGGGGTGACCTGCATGTGCATACCGAATGGAGCGACGGGCAAAACAGCCTGCGGGAGATGGCCCGGGCGGCACAGCAGCGGGGCTACGAGTATTTGGCGATCTGCGACCACTCCCAGTCGCTAGGGATTGCGAACGGACTGAATGAAACCCGCCTGCAGCAGCAGGGAGAGGCGATTGAAGCTCTGAACGCCGGATTGGCGGGGTTTGCGCTTCTGAAAGGGACGGAGATGGAGATCCGCAAGAACGGCGAGCCGGACTACCCGGATAATGTCCTGGCTGATTTGGATGTGGTGGTGGCGGCCATCCATTCCGGCTTCCGCCAGGACAAGGACCAGATTACCGAGCGCCTGGTCGCTGCCTGCAAGAATAAACACATCGACATCATCGCCCATCCCACCGGTCGCCTGCTGAGCCGGCGGGAGCCGTACGCGGTCGATCTGGAGCGGGTGTACGCAGCGGCGGCGGCCAATAAGAAAGTTCTGGAGATCAACGCTTCCCCGGACCGGCTGGACCTGGGGGCGCAGGATGCCCGGCAGGCGAGGGAATGGGGCGTGAAACTGGCCATCAGCACCGACGCCCACTGCATCCTGGGCTTATCGGATATGGGTGAGGGGGTTACGGTCGCCCGCCGGGGGTGGCTCTCGTCAGGGGATGTGCTGAACACCATGCCGCTGGCCGGACTGAGGAGCTATCTGAAGCGGACGGCGCCGGTCGGCGCGGCAATAGACTAAGATTACGAGGAGGTGAGCGAAATGGAATCCCGGCAGAAAGTACCCGGACAGTTTATCATCAAGCTGCAAGGGAAGGATTTTGTGCTCTTTGAGGGTCTGCTGGACCTGGCCCACCGGGAGGGGCTGAAGCGGGTGGAAACCGAACTCCTCCAGGCTCCGACCAAAGAGAATGGACAGCTGACGATTGTGCGGGCCCGGGCGGAGACAGAGACCGGCGTATTTACCGGCATAGGCGATGCCTCGCCGGAGTCGGTCAACCGGATGATGGTACCGCATCTGGTGCGGCTGGCCGAGACCCGGGCCGTGGCCAGGGCGCTGCGCTTTGCGGTGAACATCGGGATGACCACCTTCGAGGAACTGGGCGAAATGAGCGAAGAAGCAGGCGGTGAGAGCGAACCGTACCGGCGGCCGGAAGAGGTGATCCTGGGGTTCGGGAAACACGCGAACAAAACCTTGGGCGAGATCATGGCGGAGGACCGGAGCTACCTGGATTGGCTGAGCGGTAACGCCCGCGAGCCCGCCGTCCGCGAAGCTGCCCGCAAGCTGGTGAATCCCGAAGGGAAAGGGGAGAGCTGACCTTTCCCTTCTTCGCGCGAGGAGGAAGGCACGGCCCGGGCGGCGAAGTAAACCGGAAACAGGTAACCGGGGAGGATCATAACATGGCCGTTATTTTTGTCTTTGTCGACGGTTTTGGCCTGGGCCCGGACGATGCCCGGGTGAATCCTTATATTACTGCCCGCACGCCGGTGCTGGACGAGTGGCTGGGGGGCAAGTATCTGATCCGCTCGGCCGGGCCGCGGCGTACCGCTAAGGTGACCATGGTGCCGACCGACGCCTGCCTGGGCGTCGAAGGATTACCCCAGAGCGCGACCGGGCAGACGGCGCTCCTCACCGGCTTAAACGCCCCGGCGGTGATGGGGCGGCACGTAAACGGTTATCCGGGGCCGACACTGATTAACCTCCTAAACGAAAGCAGCCTGTTCCGGCGCCTATGGGCGGCTGGGTACCGGACCACGCTTGCGAACGCCTACAGCCCGGAGTACTTCACGCTGATTGAAAGCGGCAAACGCAAACACGCGGCCATCGCCGTCGCAGCCCTGGGCGCGGGTTTGCCCTTTCGGTCCCTGGATGATTTGCGGGCCGGCCAGGCGGTGTACCAGGATGTGACGAGCTGCCTGCTGATTGAGCGGGGCCATGCGGTTCCGGTACTGGATCCAGTAACCGCAGGGTCGTATCTGACCGCACTCGCGGCATCGTATGACCTGACTTTATTTGAGTATTTCCAGACGGATGTGATCGGCCATACCCAGGACCTCCCAGCGGCGGTACGGATAATCGAAACCCTGGATCGTTTCTTCGGGGGCATCGCCGCGGGCTTGGGCGAGGACGACCTGCTGCTGATCACCAGTGACCACGGGAACATTGAAGACTTAAGCGTGCGGACCCATACGACGAATCCGGTTCCCACCCTCCTCGTGGGGCGCGGCAAAGACGCGTGCGGCGAGCGGATCGGGAGCCTGCTGGATATCGTGCCGACCCTGACGGCTTGGCTGCAGGGAGAGCGCTAAAGCCGGCGCGGCGGAGGAGGAAGGACAATGGAAAAGATTGAGTTACTGGCGCCGGCCGGGGAATGGGATGCCCTGGTGGCGGCGGTGGAGAACGGTGCGGATGCGGTCTATCCGGGTGGAAAACAGTTCAGCGCCCGGAGGACGTCCGCCAATTTTACCGACGAGGAACTGGAGCGGGGCGTAGACTATGCCCACGTGCGGGGGGCCAAAATCTATGTGGCGGTGAACACGCTCCTAAACGATGAGGAAATGGCGGGGGCGATGGAGTACATCCTCTTTCTTTACCGCATCGGGGTGAACGCAGTCATCGTCCAAGACCTGGGGCTAGCCGGCCTGGTACCGTCGCTCTTCCCGGCTTTGGACCTGCACGCCAGCACGCAGATGACCACCCACAACGGGGCGACGGCGCAGTTTTTGGCGCAGAAAGGGTTTGGGCGGGTGATTTTGGAGCGGCAGCTCACCTTGCCGGAGATCAAAGTCATCCGCGAACAGACCGGCATCGAGGTGGAGGTTTTTGCCCACGGGGCCCTGTGCATCGCCTACTCGGGGCAGTGCCTGATGAGCAGTCTCATTGGGGGACGGAGCGGCAACCGGGGCCGCTGTGCCCAGCCTTGCCGACTGGAGTATACCCTGGTGGACAGCCGGGGCCGGAGCACCGGCACGGAAGGAATCGGGGAGCACCTGCTGAGTCCGAAGGACTTAAACCTGGCGGCCTACCTGCCGAAGTTGATTGAGGCGGGGGTCAGCGGGATAAAGATTGAAGGGCGGATGAAGCGCCCGGAATATGTGGCGACGGTGGTGCGGATTTACCGTCAACTAATCGACCGCTATTACGCTGACCCGGCGGCTTATAAGGTGACAGAAGCGGAAGAGCAGGAGCTGGCCCAGATTTTTAACCGCGACTTTACCACCGGTTTTGTGGAAGAGCGCCAGGGGGCGGAGCTGATTAGCTACGGCCGCCCGAGCAACCGCGGCTTGTACTTAGGGCGGGTGGTGAGTTACGACTACCGGGAGCGGCGGGCGGTTATCCGCTTGGAGCTGGGTTTAAGCGTTGGCGACGGGATCGAGGTTTGGGTGACGGAGGGCGGACGGATTGGGGCTAACGCGGATTGGCTGGAGGTGAATGGCCAGCGGGTCCAGTCGGCTCTAACGGGAGAAACGGCTACACTCGCAATCGAAGGCCGCATCCGTCCCGGCGACCGGGTATTTAAAACCCAGGATGCGGACTTAATTGCCCGCGCCCGCCAGACCTACGCTTCGCCCAAAGCAACTCGCAAAGTGCCGGTGCAGGCCTGGGTGAACGCTGCTTTGGGAGAACCTTTGACGCTTAGCTTGACCGACCCCGACGGCAACCGGGTGGATGCGGCGACTGAGGTAATGGCGGCGGCAGCCCGTAACCGTCCACTCACGGAGGCCGTAATCACCGGGCAGCTGGAACGGCTGGGCAACACCCCGTACTTGATTTCTCATTTGGATTATGCGGTAGCGCCTGGATTGATGGTCCCCCTGAGCGCGATTAACGAAGTGCGGCGGCAGGCCGTCGATAATCTCACGCGTCTGCGGGCGGAGCGGGCCAAGCCGGCCGACGTGGCGGCGGCAGCCCAGCGGATCCAGGAGTACCCATTGCTGACCTTCCCGGCGGCGCTGCGCGAGCGGGTCAAACCGCTACTCGCCGTCAATGCCAATACCCGGGAGAAACTGACGGCTGCCCGTCGGGCAAAGGCTGACTGGATCTATTTCGGTGGCGAGGTCTTCCGTTCCAGCAGCACAACGCTGACGCCGGACGATTATGCCTGGGCGGTGGAGCAGTGCCGGAGCGGTGGGACCGGAATCAGTCTGGTCGTCCCCCGGATCACCAAGGAAAGCCAGCCGGGAGAGATCGCAAAATGGATCGAAACCTTGGCCACCCTGCAGCCGGATGCCCTGCGGGTAGCTAACCCCGGGGCTCTGCATCTGGCCCGGACGCTGACTGACTGCCCGGTGCAGACGGATTACCCTCTCTATGCCTTCAACAGCCAGGCGCTGCACTTTTTGCGGCAGCAGGGAGCGGTGCGGGCGACGGTTTCGCCGGAGCTGACCTTTGAGCAAATTGAGGCCCTGCGCTGCCCGGATGGGATGAACCTGGAATGCATCGTCCACGGGGCGATGACCCTGATGATTACGGAATATTGCCTGCCCGGCAGTCTGCTGGGGCAGTTGACCGAAGGTAACGCTTGCGCTGCCGGCGCCTGCCGCAACGGCCCATATGGTCTCCGCGATCGCCTTGATTATACCTTCCCGGTCGAGAGCGACCAGGACTGCCGGCAGCACATCTTCAACGCCCGGGAGCTTTGCCTGGTCGAGCACCTGCCCCGGTTTATCGAGGCCGGGATCGGCAGCCTGCGCCTGGAGGTACAGCGCAATCCGGCGGAGTATGTGGAGCGGGTGACGGCGATCTACCGCACTGCCCTCGATCAGGCCTGGGCTAACCCGGCGGCAGTCCTGCGCCCGGAAACGAAGGCGGAGCTGGAGCGTTTGAGCGGGAGCGGGCTGACCAAAGGGCACTATTTCCGCGGGGTCGAGTAGAGATAAGGCGGGGATCGTCCGCGTCATTGGGGTATACCTGGGACAGTCCGACATGAGAGTTAGGCAAATGAGGTGATCAATCTGGATAACCGGACGCTGGAGGTCCTGGAGTTCGCGAAAGTCCGGCAGATGCTGGCGGAGCGGACGGCGACGCAACTGGGGCGGGAGGTGGCTGAGGCTCTCCTGCCTTCGACGGCGATAGAAGAAGTGACCGAGTGGCAAAAGGAAACCGGCGAGGCCAAAAGCATCATGGGCCGGTCGCAGGAAGTGCCGCTGGGGGGGATTAAAAACATCCGCCATTATCTGCGGCGGGCGGCCCAGGGAGGCACGCTGGAACCGGGTGACTTACTGGAGGTCGGCGATACCCTGGCAGCCGGCCGGCGGGTGAAGAAGTTTTTTCTGGAGAGCGAAGAGCCGGAGCGTTACCCAATCTTAGCGGACCTGGCGGGACGGATCGGGGTGTTCAGCAGCATCGAGACGAGCATCCAGGAGTGCATCAACGACTTTGGCGAAGTGACCGACGGCGCGAGCGAAGAGCTGGCCCGCCTGCGGCGGCAAATCCGCTCGGCCAACAGCCGGATCAAGGAACGCCTCGATGCCTTCCTCCATTCCGGGACATACGCCAAGATGATTCAGGAAGCGATTGTGACGATGCGGGGCGACCGGTACGTGATTCCGATTAAACAGGAGTACCGCAGTCACATCCCCGGTATTATCCACGACCAGTCGGCGAGTGGCGCCACCCTGTTTATCGAGCCCCTGGCGGTGGTCGAGGCGAACAACGACCTGCGGCAGCTGCTGTTGAAGGAGAAGCAGGAAATTGAGCGGATTCTGCGGGAGCTGACGGCGCAGGTGGCGGCGCGGGCGGAAGAGATCGGCGAGAATCTGGTGCTGCTGGCCCGGCTGGACTTTGTCGTGGCCAAGGCCCGCCTCAGCTACGATCTGCGCTGCTCCGAGCCGGACTTAAACGACCGGGGCGTGCTGCATATCGTCCAGGGGCGGCACCCGCTGCTGCAGGGGGAGATCGTGCCCATCGATGTGCACCTGGGGCGGAAGTTCGATACCCTGGTCATTACCGGGCCGAATACCGGCGGCAAAACGGTTACATTGAAGACGGTTGGCCTGCTGACGCTGATGGCCCAGGCGGGCTTGCAGGTGCCGGCCAAAATCGGTACGGAGCTGGCAGTCTTTGAGCATATCGGCTGCGACATCGGTGACGAGCAGAGCATCGAGCAGAATCTGAGCACTTTTTCCGGGCATATGCGCAACATCGTCCGCCTGATGGGCGAGATCACCGACAATTCGCTGGTGCTATTAGATGAGGTTGGCGCCGGGACCGACCCGGCGGAAGGGGCGGCCCTGGCCATGGCGATCCTGGAGCATTTACACGCCGCCGGAGTCAAAACGGTGGCCACGACCCACTACAGCGAGCTTAAGACCTTTGCCTTTACCCGGGAGCGGGTGGAGAACGCTTCGGTCGAGTTCGATGTGGAGTCGCTCCGTCCGACCTACCGTCTCCTGCTGGGGCTGCCGGGGCACAGCAACGCCTTTGAAATCGCCGGGCGGCTGGGCCTGAGCGAGCCGGTGGTGCGGCGGGCCCGGCAGCTGCTGACCAAAGAGGACGTGAAAGTGGATGAGATGATCCGCTCGATCAGCGAACTCGAGTCCGGTCTGCAGCAGGAGAAGCTGGAGGCGGAGCAACTGAAACGCCAGTTGACCGTACTGAAGGAACAGCACATGGCCAAACTGGCCGAACTCGGTGCCCGGGAGAAAGCGATTATCAGCAAAGCCCAGAGCGAGGCCAGGACGCTGTTGTCGCTGACCCGGCAGGAAGCCGAAGAAGCCATCCGGGCCCTGCGCGAGGTGAAGCGCGAGAGCGGCGGGGCGGAGCGGGAGAAGGTTATAAGGGAGAGCCGCGAGCGGATCCGGCAGGCCCGGGAGCTGATGGAAGATACCACCGGAGAGGTACAGGAGGAAATCCCGCCGCTGCGTCCGGAGGAAATGCGCAAAGGGTGCCGGGTGCACATAAGGAGCCTGAATCAGAACGGGTATATCCTGAGCGAAGCGAACTCGGCCGGCAATGTGGAGGTTCAGGCGGGGATAATCAAGGTAACTGTCCCTGCTGCTGACTTGCAGCGGGCGCCGGCGGAGGCGAAAGGCCCGGTGAAGACCGGTGCCGGGAAAATCATGACCTTAAAATCCACCAGCGTACCAAGCGAGGTAGACCTGCGCGGAATGCTGGTGGAAGAAGTACTGCTGAAGATGGATAAGTACTTAGATGACGCTTTCCTTGCCGGCCTAAAGCAGGTGCGGATTATCCACGGCAAGGGCACCGGCGCTCTGCGGGGAGCGGTGCAGGAACTGCTCGCGAGCCACTACCATGTGACCTCTTATCGTCTCGGCGAAAATGGGGAAGGCGGTTCCGGGGTCACCGTGGCTTATCTGGAGTAGGGGAGAGTTTGGGATCAGGAAAGAGCCGGGGATCAAAGAGGAGTTGGAGATCAGGGAAGAGCCGGGGATTGGGAAAGAGTAGGGGATTGGGCAAGAGCTGCGGATCAAAGAAGAGTCTGGGGAAAAGGAAAAGGCCTGCGTACCGCTCCGGTCGGGAGGGTACGCAGGCCTTTGGCTTGGCCGCAAGTAATGATCTCCGGGTCGGTTGGCTCAGGGAGTGACCGCAGGATCGGGAAAGAGGTTGGGCAGAATGTCTGGCAGGATGTCGGGCAGGCCCTGGTGGATGGGGCAGTATTCCGGCTCGTTAGGATTGGTTTCTCCGGGGTTCGTGCCGGTGCCTTCCGGCCAGACCACCCCCGGTTTAGTGATCCGCACCGGGCAGAAATCGGTGGCCAGCTTCTGGCTTTCGATACAGATTTGGACAGTGGTGTGGACCAGGCAGGCAGCGGTGGGCTCGCTCCCGGGGATGAAGATTTCTTCCCGGATGGCCTCGGGCGGGCAAAGCGGCCCAGGTAAATGACCGGACACCGAGCAGATGGGCAGCCGGTTTAAACCTTCGGGGACGGGGAAATCCTGCACCGGTTTGCCTTGCAGGCCGGCCTTCATCGCTTTGGCCCAGATGCGGGCAGGATAGGTGCCGCCGAAGACACGGCCCATATCTTTGTCGTAGTCGTGCCCGAGCCAGACGGCGGAGACCAGTTCCGGTGTGTATCCGACAAACCAGGCGTCGTAGTCTTCGCTGGTTGTACCGGTTTTGCCGGCGGCCGGCCGGCCGATATTGGCGTTGGCGGCGCCGGTGCCGTAGGGGAGACTGATGGTGCCTTTGAGCATATCGGTCATGATGTAGGCGACTTTCGGGTCGAGGACTTCGCGCACTTTGGGGGTGTTGTCCTCAAGTACCTTCCCGAACCGGTCCACCACTTTGATGATGGCCATGGGTTCGGCCTTCTTGCCGCCGGTCGCGAGCACGCCATAGGCGGCGGCGAGTTCTAAGGGGGTCGTGCCATGGGTCAGACCGCCTAAGGAGATGGCCGGGCCCCAGTCGTTGATTTGGCGGTCCTCCAGCTCCAGGGTGGTGATGCCGAGCTTCTGGGCGTAGTCGATGCCGGTATTGACCCCGAGTTCCAGGAGGGCCTTGACGGCCACCACATTAACCGAGCGGGCGACGGCGTAACGCATGGTAATGGGGCCGAGGAACTGGCCATTGTAGTGGCGCGGCGCCCAGGGGGCACCGCCGGGGACCGGGATGGAGATGGGGGAATCGTCGACCACGTAGGAGGCGTTGTAGCCGTTGGCGATGGCCGGGGTGTACACCGCGATCGGCTTAAACGCGGACCCGGGCTGCTGCGGGCGCAGGGCCCGGTTGAGCGAAAGCTGGCTTTCGTGGTTGCGGCCGCCGACGATGGCCTTGATGTACCCGTTGTGGGGATCAAGGACGACCATCGCTGCCTGCGGGTCGTACTTGCCGTCTTTGGGGGGGAAGGCCTTGTCCAGGATTTCCTTAAACCCGTCTTCGGCCGCTTTTTGGATGACCGGGTCGATGGTGGTGAAAACGCGGAGACCGCCCCGGTACACGACTTCCTCCCCGTATTTATCCAAAAGCTGCTTGAGGACATAGTCAACAAAATAGGGCGAGCCGTATTTGCGGGATTTGGGCGGGACGATGGTAACCTCCACCGCCTCGGCGGCATCCGCTTCTTCCTGGCTGATGTACTTGTTGCGTACCATCAGATCGAGCACGATCGCCTGCCGGTTCTTCGCGCCCTCTAAATTGGTGTGGGGGGAATAGGCGTTCGGCGACTTGGCTAGGCCGGCCAGCAAGGAGGCTTCGGCCAGATTCAGTTCGCTCACATTTTTACCGAAATAGTAGCGGGAGGCGGTCTGGATCCCGTGGGCGCGGCCGCCGAGGAAGACCTGGTTTAAGTACATCTCCAAAATGTCGTCCTTGGTGTACAGGCGTTCGAGCTGCACCGCCAGCACGAT
>CAZHIT010000037.1:0-4882 GCA_964533125.1 uncultured Candidatus Sumerlaeota bacterium | reverse complement strand
TCCTGGAGCTTGCGGGAGATTTCCTTATGAGAACGGTCGAGGAAGGCGTTCCCGGCGAGCTGCATGGTAATGGTGCTGAAGCCCTGAGCAAAGCGCATCTTGACGATATTGGTGCGGAGCGCGCGGAACACGGCCCGGATATCCACCCCGAAATGCTGATAGAAGCGCTCGTCCTCGGTGGCGACAAAGGCGTTGCGCACATGGAGGGGGATGGAGGCGAGTTCCACGATTTCGCGGTCTTCCAGGTCGTGCAGGGAGGCGACCTCGACGCTGCCGTCGGCGTTGTAGAGATAGGAAGTGATGCTGAGCTGATCGCGCAGGTTTTCCATCGCCGGCAGATCGCGGGTGAAGGCGGCGAGGAAGCCGATGCCGGCGCCGCCCACAATGGATATGACGATGAGAAAGATAACCAGGGAAAGGCGGGCGATATTCAGTTTCCGTTTCCGGGGAGTGCCTTGGCTCATCGATGCATCCTCCTTTGGCTGACGCAACTGGTTATCCGGCGAAAAGGCCGATAAACTGCGGTTTTTTCGCGCCGTCAGGATGGTATGACATATTATAGCATAAAAAGGCGAAGGGATAAATGCTGCACCGCTTAGTATTCGCCGCCGCCGTCGCTAATCCCTCTTTGCCGTCCTGATGCGGGTTTGCTTTGGTCCCGAGCAATATTTCGGCGGCGGGACACGGACGGGACATATGCATCATATGTTGTAGCAGGGAGGTGAGGGGAATGCGGCGAAGGCGCTCCCGGCGTCCAGGCATCTGGCTGCTGCTCATCCTGGTATTGCTGGGCCTGGGCTTTGGCGGGTTTGAGCGAAGTTTTAAGCCCGTTGTCATCCGGGTGGCGGAGGCCACGGTGAAAGCGGCGGCTTTGCAGGCCATCAACCGGGCGGTGCAGAGCGAGATTACCCCTGCGGTGCAGTACGAAAACCTGATTCTGGTGCGGACGGATACGGAAGGAAACGTGGTGCTGATGCAACCGAACACGCCGGAGATTAACCGCCTGGCCGGCAAGACGGCGGTGGTGGTGGGGGAGACCCTGGAAGCATTGGCGGCGGTGCAACTGAAAATTCCCTTTGGGCAGGTGCTGGGCAGTCAGCTCTTTGCCAACGCCGGACCGCGCATCGGCTTAACGCTGTTCCCCATCGGGACGGTGCAACCGTATTTTCAGGATGAGTTTGAGGAAGCCGGGATCAATCAGACCAGGCACCGCATTAGTATCCGCCTGGAGGCGGTGATCCGGATTGTCATGCCCGGAATTACCACCGACACCAAGGTGGAACAGGTCATCCCGGTGACGGAAGCGGTGATTGTGGGCCGGGTGCCGGGGTCGTATTTGCAGTTAAACTTCGCGCAGGGCAAATGAGCGGGACCGCCGGCCATGGTAGCGCCAGGCGGTCCGCGGGCGTCCTGGGCGCGGACAAGCCCGCTCCGGGTAGAACATATTTGACCTGGTCGGTGAATAGAGTACTAAAGGCGAACGCGCCTTAGTCGCCGGGAAGGGGGCCGGGTTATGGCCGAGCGGGTTTGGCATATGCTGGAGGTATCGGAAGTCAGTGAATATCTTAAGGTTGTTCCGCAGACGGGTCTGTCGCGGCGGGAAGCGGTGCGGCGTTTGCGGCGGTATGGGCCAAATGCTATCAGCCATAAGCGCCGGATTTCGCCCTGGCCGATTTTGCTTGGGCAGTTTCAGGATTTTATGATCCTGACTCTGCTGGCCGCGACGGTGATCTCGGCCGCCCTGGGTGAGGTAGCCGATGCGCTAACGATTGCGGCGATTGTGCTCCTGAATGCGACTTTGGGCTTTTTCCAGGAGTACCGGGCCGAAAAATCGCTGGAGGCCCTGAAGGAGTTGTCGGCCCCGACCGCCCGGGTAACGCGGGATGGGCGGCAGGAAATGATTGCGGCGGCCGAACTGGTCCCGGGTGATATCATTACCCTCGAAGCCGGGGACCGGGTCCCGGCGGATGCCCGTTTGGGGGAAGCTGCCCAGTTTAGGGTGGATGAATCGGTCCTGACCGGGGAGTCGGTGCCGGCGGGCAAGAATACCGCCGCAAGTGAGGTGCGCCGGCAGAACCCAGGAGACCAGAAGAACATGGTGTTCATGGGGACGACGGTCACCAGCGGCCGGGCAATGGGGATTGTGGCGGCCACCGGAATGCAGACCGAAATCGGGCAGATCGCGCGGATGATCGATACCATCGGCACAGAGTCCACTCCCCTGCAGAAACGTCTGGAGCAGTTGGGGAAATGGCTGGTGCTGGCCTGTTTGCTGATTTGCGCCGTGGTGTCGCTGGCTGGGGTCTGGCGGGGCGAACCCTTCTATTCGATGTTTATGTCCGGCGTGAGCTTAGCCGTCGCCGCCATTCCGGAGGGGCTGCCGGCGATCGTGACGGTCGCCCTGGCCATCGGGGTGCAGCGGATGGTCCGGCGCCAGGCGCTGATCCGCAAGTTGCCGGCGGTGGAGACCCTGGGCTGTGCGACGGTGATCTGCTCGGACAAAACCGGGACCCTGACCGAGAATAGAATGACGGTGCGGGAACTCTACTGCGGGGGGCGCTCGGTCACCGTTACCGGCACCGGTTACACCCCGGAAGGAATGCTATCCGATTCCGGCCGGGAAGTGTCTGCCTACAGCAGTCCGGGGCTCGCCGCCCTCCTTTCGGCCTGCGTTTGGTGCAACAACGCCCAGCTGCAGGCGGCTGAGCGTCCTGCGGGAGTGATCGGCCGGGTCAAATCGCTCCGCCAGCCCGGGGAGCGGTGGACGGTCCAGGGGGATCCGACAGAAGGGGCTTTGCTGGTGGCGGCGGTGAAGGCAGGTCTGTCCCTGGAGGATCTGCGGCGGGAGCAGCCCCGGGTGGCTGAGTTGCCCTTTGATTCGGACCGGAAGCGGATGTCCGTGCTCTGCCGCCTCCGGACGGGTGAGCAGTATTTGTATCTGAAGGGAGCGGTCGAGGCCGTTCTCCCGCGGTGTACCGCGTATCAGCAGGACCAGCGGACCCTGCCCCTGGATCAGAAAGCAGTGAGCGCGATTATGGCGGCCAATGTGGCTTTGGCTAGATCCGGGCAGCGAGTGCTGGCGGTGGCCTGCCGGCGTCTCTCCGGCAAGGTCGATCCGGGGGATGAGGCTGGCCTCGAACAGAACCTGACCTTCCTCGGGCTGGTCGGCATGGTTGACCCCCCCCGGGTGGAAGTGAAGGCGTCGATTGCGCTCTGCCACGCCGCCGGTATCCGGACGGTGATGGTGACCGGCGACCACCGGGCGACCGCCGAAGCTATTGCCTGCGAACTGGCGCTGCTGGGGCCGGACGAGATCGTGCTGACCGGGGAAGAACTGGATGCTATGGGCGAGGCCGAACTGGGGAAGGTGGTGGGTCGGGTCGGGGTGTTCGCCCGGGTGTCACCGCGGCATAAACTGCGGATTGTGCGGGCCTTAAAGGCGAGCGGGCAGGTAGTGGCGATGACCGGCGACGGGGTGAACGATGCGCCGGCGATTAAGGAAGCCGACATTGGCGTGGCCATGGGGCAGGCAGGGACGGATGTGACCAAGGAAGCGGCGGCAATGGTGTTGCTGGATGATAATTTTGCTACCCTGGTGGCGGCGGTGGAGGAAGGGCGGGGCATCTACGCCAATATCCGCAAGTTTATCCGCTATCTGCTGGCCTGCAATGTGGGGGAAGTGCTGACGATGTTTTTGGCGACGATAGTGGGCCTGCCCCTGCCGCTGCAGCCGATTCAGATACTCTGGGTGAACCTGGTGACCGATGGGCTGCCGGCCCTGGCCTTGGGGGTGGACCCGGCGGACTGGGATACGATGCAGCGCCCGCCCCGCCGGGTGGAGGAGAACATCTTCGCCGGGGGTCTCTCCCGGAAAATTGCGACCCGGGGGGTGTTAATTGGTCTTTCAACAGTGGCGGTCTTTGCCCTGTCGCTTTTGGGTGGGAGCGGGGACCTGGCGCGGGCCCGGACCCTGGCGCTCGCAACCCTGGTAATGTGTCAGCTTATCCACGTATTCGATTGCCGTTCGGAACGTCTGTCGCTGTTTGAGATCGATTGGTGGACCAATGTGAGTCTGCTGTTGGCGGTGCTGCTGTCCGTTGGTTTGCTGCTGGTGGTGATCTATGTACCGCCTTTGCAGGGGATATTTGAAACGGTGCCGCTGGGAGTGGAAGAATGGGCGCTGGTTCTGGCCGTGTCCAGCGTCGGTTCGATCGTGATCGGTCTGCGCCGGCTGCAGCGGTATAGGCGGCGGAAGAGATGAGGGGCGGCTCTGACTCGATTTTTGATGGTTATGGGGTATTAATCAATTCTGCATAAGCTGCATAATCGCGCCTGAGGACAGTTGGTTAAGTGGGCTCGGGAGTGGGTATTTATACAGTCTGTGATTTGAAAACTGTGTTTGGTTACGGATTTAGGTCGGTCAACGCTCTTTTTGATGGAGAAATCGGACACAAAATCATCTCCTTTATAGGTGCGTTTGGGCTTCGCTGGTGAGTGTCTACATCTAATATTACGCACAATCTTTGGCGTGAACGGAAATAACTCGGAAAAGCGAATTATCATCAGAATAGAATCATCGATTAAGCCGCCGGCGGCGTTAGCGTAGATCTGGCGGTTTTTTGTCTCTCGCACCGGCGGGGCAAATGGGAAGTTTATACACGAAAGATTGTTTTTAAAACAGTTTGACAAAGCCCGGGCGATATGTTAATATAACAATGCTGTCAAAAACGGCAGCACAAAAGAATGATGGAACGAGATACCAGTTGACGCCGGACCTTAATCATGGTAAGCTATGATCCCGTGTCAAAGCGGGATATTTTTGTCCCACTTGGTCATTGAAAACTGAACAGTGCGAATATGCCAGAGTAAGTCAGGTAAGGAA
>CAZHIT010000036.1:9300-14998 GCA_964533125.1 uncultured Candidatus Sumerlaeota bacterium | reverse complement strand
TGCTCCTCGCCGGCGAAGGTAAACACCCGCTCGTACAGTTCGCTGTACCGGCCCCGGGTACGGACCCCGAAATACGGTAAGACATAATACTGGTCCGGCTCCGGCTTGGTCAGCAGGAAGAGCCCCGCCTCGGCCTTGGTCAGGATTGGTATGGTTTCACCTTCGGCGGCCAGCCGGTGATAGTCTTCCATACTCAGCCGCTCGCAGTTGTACTTCGCTTCGAACTGCCGGCAGGCATCCTCCGGTTCGCCCCGGAACAGCCGGGTGAATAGCTCCTCCATTGTCGCTTCCGGCTCACGGGCGCTCTCAGCCGGGTCGGTCCCGGCTCCGGCCGGAAGCGGGGCAGAGAAATGCGGCTGCAGAAGCGCATTAATGGCTTGGACCGCCGCAGCCACCTGCTCCACCGCGGCCAGAAGCGGGCCGGCGCCGGTATCGGCCTCCTCCGCCGGGAGGGCGGTCGGGTTTTGGCCGGAGTCTGGCTTGACGGAGCGGCTGCGGTTTGCCGCTTGCCGCAGTTCGTACTCCAGACCGCCGAACTTCTGCCGGATTTCTCTGACCCCTGCGGACAACTCCCTTAAGTGGTGCAGGACTGAGCCGCCAAACCAAAGTGCGGCGACCAGCAGGGTCAGGTAGACGGCCCACCGGGCGACCTGATTTACAGCCGGAAGCCATCCGGCCAGGTCCACAGCGTAAACCGCCGCCGGGCGGACCAGGCCGGCCAGCAGGTGCAGGACCAACAACGTCAAGAGCGGCCGGGGATTAGCTGACTTTCGGCTCATCACCCAATACCTCCAGCAGGGATAAGATACCCAGAATAAACAGTGGATCCAACCGTTCACTGTGGCGCAGGTCCATTAGCTTTTGCTGGATCTTGCCGGCCAGGGTGCTGGAGCTGACTTGGCTCGGAGTGATGGGCAGTTTCAGCTCGCTCTCCTCCGCCAGCTTATTGAAGAAACCGATGAACGCCTGCAGGTTCTTCAGCTCCGGCGCCGGAACGATATTCAGCTCACTGGCGGTAAACGCTTTCATCAGTTCGCCCTGCAGATCGCTGCCCCAGGCGTGGCGGGTTGACTCCGCTTTACCGCCGGTGGTCAGAAAATCTTCGCCAGCCAGCAGAACCTGATTGCGCATCTCGTTATTATTCTGATCCAGGGCGAGCAACCCCAGCGCGGCCTCGGTCTTGAGCGAATCCTCCTGATACCGGAGGCTGACCTGGTTAATGCCCAAGGGTTTCAACCGCTCCGCTAGCGCCGCCTCCAACTGGCTTTGGCTGATGATGACCGGGACCAGCCAGCGGTAGAGCCGGGCGCCGTTGCCGGAGAGATAGATGCGTACCATCCGTACATCCGGGAGCGACCTGGTCTCGAAGAGGTGTTCGATCAAGAGAGTGAGGTAGTACAGGATCCCCAGGAAGCCGGTTGCGACCAGGCGGGCGAAATCCTTGTAGTAATCGGTCGTTTGAATGTTGGGCAACTGCGCCGCGATGGTCGGTTCGCACTCCGAAAGCGCGTACTCCACCTGGGGTAAAAAGGACTTGAGTTCGCCGCGACTGTGGATAGTCGATGCGAGCAGGGCATCATCGTTCCGGATGGATCGTTCGACCACGGTATCGAACACTTTCGGCGATTTGTGCAGGCTGGACAAAAAGATGTCCCGGGAGGCCAGCTTAAACGAGGTCTGCAGTTTGTTGCTCCCGCTGCCTGTTAACTGCCAGATGGAAACATCGGTGGAGCCGCCGCCGATGTCCACACAGACAAAGGCTTCGTTGGGCAGAGGACGGGAGTTGCCGGGCCGGGACTGGAAGAACATCGAGGCGGCGATGCTTTCCGAAGAAATCAGGCCGATGTCCATCTTCAGGCCGGTCTCGGACGCTAACTCCTCCACCGTCTTTTCATAGGACATTTTCAGGCTTTCATAGGAACCGGGACTAAAGGCCGTGGGATAGGAGAAACGCCACTCAATCTGGGAGGCGCCGCTGGAGGCCGCCCGCTGCGCGCACTGGAGCATCAACTGCTTGAGGTACTCGCGGGCGACTTCTTTTTCGGTGGGGCCGCCCCACTTCAGGTCTTTGGCGATATTATCCCGGGAGGGGTCCAGCCGGAACTTATTGTTGTGGAAGAAAATATGGCCGTCGGAGAACGCTTGGTTGAAATCATGCACCTCATTGACGCTCCGGTCCCGCAGATGCTCGTACATACTGAGGTAGTACTTCCGGTGCAGGTAGGAGTAGGGCAAGAAGTACTGATAGACTAAGGAGTTGAACGCCTCGTCCTGCTTGCGTTGGGTTACCAGGTAGACGGAGTCCTCAACCATCGCGCTGTCACGGTTCAGGCCATCGGAAGTCCGCTCGAACACCGGACCAAACCGGATAAACTCCTGGTGTAAGCCGTCATTGTAAAAAGCGGTCGTGGAAGTGGTGCCAAAATCCAGGCCGATGGTCCATTTCTGCCGCTCGTTCAGCCAGACGGTCTGGGGCGGCCGGAGAAAGACCACGCCAGCCGGTTGGCGCGAGGACTCATTCCC
This sequence comes from uncultured Candidatus Sumerlaeota bacterium, assembly GCA_964533125.1. Classification (GTDB taxonomy): domain Bacteria; phylum Bacillota; class SLNR01; order SLNR01; family JBMNPB01; genus CAZHIT01. Next base: position 12,475 of record CAZHIT010000036.1, on the reverse strand, counting down.
GGTCAGAGAGCAGGAAATATACTGGGGTAGACGGTTGGAATGGACATAGCGGCAGGCAATATTACTGCGGGTCCGGTTCAGCCGGTACTCCCGGGTCTGGCCGGCACCGTATTTGGGTTCCATGGCCAGCAAAGAGCCCCGTTCCTGGGCGATAAAAGTATAGTATTTGGTCCAAAGGTTTGTTGTGGTTTCGTCCTCTACCCGGTGCGAAACCGTCATATAGGGCCAGACGGCGATGTTCGACAAGTCCTGATAGCTGATTTCGGTATGGATGCGCCCGCAGTCAGCCGCATCGGCCGACTGATCGTCCTCTCTCGCGGTATAGTAACGCTGGATCGTCAGATCGACGGAATTTTGGCCGGCGGGGCGCATCGCGGGCGGACCGGTAACCTTAAGGCGCATACTGACTTCGATCCGGTTTCCCGCCACTACCCGGAGCCGGATTCCCGCCCGGATGTCTTCCGGCGCGACATGGCGCAGCAGAACCTCGTTGACCGGCCAGATAACGCTGTGGTTGCGGCCGGCGTAATGCAGGACGCTGCTATAAGGGTGCTCCGGGGCGCGGCCGAAGGTTTCGCCTTGATCGCTGAAGTAACTTTCGGGGTCGCCCCTGGATTCGTCCATCGGGATCAGGTACAAATCCGGTAGGAAGAGGTCGCGGGCGAGATAAATCTGCAGGGATGGAGGGATCCGGTGCTGGCCAAAGAACCCGGAACCGCTGACAAAGTTCTCCGGCAGGTCCCGCAGGGGGATATTGCCAAAGACATGGATGCGCTCGGCCTGATCGCTGTGGCTGGCGATGTTCCACATTTGGCGATTGACGATGATGAAATTGGGACTGGCGGCCAGGGCCAGATCGGAGGTGGTCTCCTCCACCCGGTCAATCCGCAGCTCCAGGAGTTCGCGGACGCTTCCGGCGGTGCGTTCGTGGTTTTCCAGGCAGTAGGCGTGCTCTGGTGACCGGCCCTGGCGCAGCCCCCGCAAATGGGTCTCGAGGTCATCGCCAAATTCTGCCAGCAATTTCAGCCAGGGTTCGGGATTGGTCCGGGCGTCAATCATCCCCTGGGTGCCTCCGTCCCGTATCTGCCGCCCCAGTTCCTGCAGCCAGTAGGACAGGGCGCTGGCAAAGTCGGCATCCAGGTACCGGACCGGGTCAACGAAACTGCCGCCGCGGAACCAGCTGATGCGGCGCTGCAAGAGATTCCGTTCGCTGAAGTCGTATTCACAGGGGGTGCACACCAGGGTTGAGTTCGACAGCATCCCGAGCAGCACGGTTTCATCCAGAGTAATGGCGTAGAGTTTATCCCAATTTTGGTCGGCCGGGTAGAGAGAGTTGGCGGGTTTGGTTTGGTTCAGAACGGTTTGGAAATCACCCGGCGGGTAGGATGCTTCAATCGCTCTAAACCCCAGGTTCAATCCGCGCAAACGGCTTAAGGCGACCAGGGCCAGGAGTCCCCGCCATTCGGCCCGGACTTTGGTGTGCAGCTCGCCCAGACCAGGGTTGATCAAAGCGGTCTCGAACAAAATGAACCGGGCCCAGGGGGAGGGGATGGAGAACTCATCCAGCCCGCCGGAGCCGCTGGCGGCGGCGGGAAAACCGGGTGCCGGTCTATTCTCATTGAGTACCGGCAAGGCATTGGCGATATTGCGCATTTGATGGCTGGGAAGATCATTCCAAGTCCCCGGCTGAAAGCTTAAGTTAAGATTACGGCCGTCATCCGGGAGAAAGACGACGCTGGTTGAAGCCTGGGCGGCCTGACTTTTACCGCTCGTGGTGTTCACTCCTTTCGGGTTATTTGAGTTTGGCGTACTTATACAAGGCGTGGATAAAGCCGTCCCCGCCGGCGGCAGCACTGCGCTGCGGGGGCAAGCAGATATCGTGGTAGATCGCGGTCGACTGGTTTCCCTGGCTGGCCCGGTCGTCCACCAGGTCGGCAAAATTGGCCATCCGGATCCGGGCGGCGGGAACATCGGTGAAGAGCGCCGGGTTGTTCATATTGAACAGCCGGATGCGGGAGTCGATGACCGGGGTGCCGGCGCCGGTTTCTTTTTGGTGCAGATGGTACAGCCAGTCGATGTACAGCCGGCAGTAGTCCCGGAGCGGACGGAACCGGCTAGTCAGCTCCGCATCGCCGGTGCTCTGGATATCCCGGTTGCGGTCGAGGAAATAATGCTTGTACCAGGCCGAGGAGCACAGGACCCGGTTGCGGTGCCGGTCAGCGGCGATCCGCTCGATGACCGGGTGGTAGGTTTTGGTGTAAACCAGGGCAAAGCGCAAGAACTGGGACAGTTTGATTTTAACTACATCCATCTCGGTCGCGGCCTGGCTTAAGGCCTGCCAGTCATACACATAGTTGCCTTCCGGTTCCGCCGTCTGGGCGCCGGTCTTGCTGCGGGTAATCAGGGAGATGCCGCTACCCCGGCCGGAGAGCATGCGGCGGAAGAAATCAGCGACGGCCAGGGCGCCGTACATTTCGATAATGTGGGGTTTGTTGTTCTGGCTCCGTTTGCCCCGGCTGGGGGTTACCTGACCAAACTCCTGGTACGAATCACCGAGCAGGTAAAGGCGGTCGAAGATTTCGCTGTATTGCTGATTATCGTAATAGTACATTGCGGTTTTGGCCTTGGCGAGGAAATTGCCGCTGTCCGGGTACAGACGGTCCTGGTTCTCCTCGCCCGGGGGAGTGAACTTGAAATACGGCAGCAGCAGCAGTCCGCCCAGCTTCAGGTTGTCACTCCGGATCGTTTCCCGCAGCTGCCGGGCGATGGTGGGAAAGCCGGCCGCTCCGGTTCCCCCAAAGACGGAAGCCACCAGGAACACCCGGGTCTCGCCGTTTTTGACATCCCGCTCGATGGCGCCGACCAGCGACCGCCAGGGCTCACCGGAGAAGTCCAGGTTCTTGGCGATGAGGGCGGCACCGATGGATGGATGCCCGTAGAAGCCTTCCACCAGCGCTTCTTTTCTTTCCCGGCTGGAATAGAGAAAGCGAAACAGGGTTTTCTCATCCGGGGACATCTGATTTTCCCGGAAGATGTTGGCGAGGGTTTTCTGGTCGTCACCGGGGCCGCAGCCGGTTTGGCGGTCTTCCACCGGCGACCACAGGCTATCCTCGCCCTCCAGCACCGGCTGGATCCGGGTGGGGAAGATACTTTCGCTTTCGCCGATGGCCGTTTT
>CAZHIT010000036.1:0-9279 GCA_964533125.1 uncultured Candidatus Sumerlaeota bacterium | reverse complement strand
CGCTCATAGTTGCCATTGCTGCGGTCAGAATCCACGAACATGACCGTCAGTTCTTTCCCCGGCAGGAGGCCGGCCGCAGCCAGATGGATGGCGGCCTCCAAGCAGCGGTGCCCGGTGCCGCCGATACCCAGCAGATAGTTGCTCAATCCCATTACCCCTTTCCTTGCCTAAGTGGGAGAAGAATGGCTTACAGCCCCCGAAACCGCCATAACCCGGAGCAATACCTGGCTTCGGGGTGAGGATAAAAGCTAGCCGCCGAAAACGGCAGGAAGAAAGTCAGCCCGATGCAGAGCACGACTTGAAGGTTGATGGTGGAGGAGACAGTGCTGTGGCGCAACAAAAAGGCTGCCGGTATCGCCAATCCTGCCGTCAGATTGATACCAAAGGCAATCCACCAATACCGGCGCATACTTACCGGTTCCGGGTCAGCCACCCAGGAGTGGATCAGCCAGGCGAGGGTCAGCAGGAAAGCAACCGCCAGAGAATACCCGAACCATTGGTCAAAGGTACTTAACCAGACGGCTTCGGAGCCTTGCACCGGGTAAACCCGCTCCCGGAGGTAAGGCTTAAACCACAGGATGTACATTAGCGCTATCGCTCCGAGGGATGCCAGCAAACCAAGAATGGAATAGATGCTCTCCCGGATTTTCCGGACCATAATCCGACCTCCTTGTTCGATCGCAGGTTATCTGACGATATTGAGGTAGTAATAAACCGTTGCCAGGTCGTCGGTGGAGTTGCCATACAAGCCGTACAGCCCCTCGACCAAGTGGTAGAGGTAAATGGTTTTCCGGCCATAGTCGGGGTCGTTCTCATCCCGCATATTCCATTCCGGTGGGATGACCGGGTTGAGGGCGGCGGAAGCGCCGGTGACCTGCAGGATGATTCGGTAATGCCCGCGGTTCAGGTCATCGGGATTGATGCCGGTTCGCAAACCGATCGTCCCTCCGTACGGCGCTGCCGTGCATTCCTGTAGACGGAGGGTGGCCGCCGGGTCGAAAACAAATACGCCATCGGCCAGTTGCTCTACCCGGGCTTGCACGGAAAGCCAGTTCTCCCCGCCGTTGCCGTCCGCAGCAGATTTAAGCCAATGGTCTAACCGGGTTCCCGGTATGGCGTTGACCCCGAGCGTAGAGAAGATGTTTTCGGCGACGTTGCCGCTGCGGGTGGTGATTTTGAATCCTTGCACGGCTGGATGGCTGTTCTTCCCGGCGAAGTCGGCGTCGGGGCGAATGTGGGCTAACCTCCCATTGGCCGCCAGGATGCGGCTAGATCCCAGCAATACCCTATCACCGGTGGTTGACGGCCGGCTGAACAACTCAAAGTAAACCGTCGCGGGGGGCAGTTGATCCAGGCAGGCCTTGGTCAGTTGTCCGTGGAAACGCAGGATATCGCCGGCCGTACCAAACAGGAGCAGATAAAACGGCCGGTAAGTGGTCGGATCATCAACCGTGCTGGTGTACGGTTTGCCCGCGGCCTGCCGGCCGATATCGTAAACCTGCCCCCGGTAGTAGCTTCTGATCCCGACAAGCCCGACACTGTAACCGCTGCCGGCAAATTGGTCGCGGATTACCTGGAGCAAGGGATCGATGTTGGCCTGGTCGACGTACAAATCGGTAATGGCCACGGCCACCCGGCCGGCGCTAATCGGATGCTCCGGTGTATTTTGCTCCTGCGCGATCTTTTCGACTACCTGGGTAAGATTAGTGACCCGGTTGTTGGGATTATTGCGGTAAAACTTCTGCCCGGTGGCCGAGTTGAACTCGCTTTGAGTAATCGCCGCGATCCTGTCCCCAAAGCAGTGGTAGCGAACGCTGCCGGTATTGCCGGATACGGCAGTGGCGGCGCCCGGCAAAGCGCTGATCAGGTTGACATAGGCAGTGGTGACCGCGCTGTCGGCAAAACCATACATCGACAGGGTCCCATCCAGATAGATATCGACGTCGAGGTTGCGGGTGGATACGATGGCAACCGGGGGTTCGGGTTTCTCCGGGAGCGGGACTTCTACCGGGGCCTGACTGCAGCCGCTCAGGGTGGCAATGATCAGGGTGGTCAGTAACAACCTTAAGACAGCCTGATGTCTCGTGCCAATCACTCCTTGCCGAGTTGGATTACTCCTATTGGCATTATTAGCAAAATTGCCCAGTTAAATACGTTGCCAGCCATTTTTCCCCTGTTAGCTGACGGCCGGAGTCAGGGCAAACCAACAAATCTTTCCCCGCCGGCAGGATTACCCCCGGGCGGCAGAGAAATATCCATCCATAAAGTGGCTGGGGGAGGGGAAGTAAGGTGACGGCAGCAGTGCGGCGAAGCATAATTGGAGTGGCTCTATTCCTTCTTCTGCTGCTGGTCGGTTTACCCGGGGCCGGTGCGCTGCTGGGTGGCGGCGGGTTGAAGCCGGTGGCGGCCGCGAGCCTCGATTTCAGCGGTCCAAATGGCCAGCCCGACGGCAAAGTGGACTTCTTTGACCTGGTGGCCCTGGCGCAGGTATACGGCAAGCGCCCCAGTCAGGATGCCTCCTGCGCGCCCATGGACTTATTCCAGGACAACATCATCGACCTCTACGACCTGACCGCCATGGCCAAGAGTTTCGGTTCGGCCGATACCGGCGGATCAACCATCATCGACTATTAAGCCGAAAAATGACTAAAGCCCGGCTGGCGCCGGGTTTTCTGTTTAGGCGACTGGTCTGGATCATCCGGGTGGGGATCATAAGCGTAGTCAAATGAAAAGCCGCATCCGGCCCCTGGGAGAGGGGTGCCGAATGCGGCTCTGGCCGCTGCGAAGACAGCCAAAAATAAACCCGGTCCGCTGCGGCGGACCGGGAGGATGATTTATTTCTTTTCCGGTTTCCACTGGCGCCAGACATTGCCCGCCAGGTCCGGATGCACCTTAATCGTCGGTTTGCCTTCGGTCCACCCGGACGGCATGACTTCGCCGGTCGCCTGGTGGTGCTGGTAGGCCTTCAGCTGCCGCAGGAGTTCGGCCGGGTTGCGCCCTACCGGCGGGGTGAGCACTTCCATGGCCTGGATGATCCCCTTCGGGTCAATGAGGAAACGGCCGCGCAGGTTGGTGCCGCCGGCTTCGTTATAGACGCCGTACAGGGTCCCCAGCTTGCCGCCCTGATCCGAGAGCATGGGGTAGGGGATTCCCCCGTCCACCATCTTTGATAATTCGGTTTCGTTCCAGATTTTGTGGGAAAAGACGCTGTCGGTGCTGCAGGAGAGGACTTCGCAGTTTAAGGCCTGGAGTTCGTCATAGCCAACGGCTATGCCCGCGAGTTCGGTGGGTCAGACGAAGGTGAAATCCCCGGGATAGAAGCAGAGGACGACCCATTGGCCCAGGTAGCTTTCCAGACTGACATCCTTGATCGCGCCTTTGTGGAAAGCTTTGGCGGTGAAAGCAGGCGCTTTGTTGCCAACCAGCATGTGTTCAACCTCCTTCTTTATTTTTCCCCGAATGGGGGTAACCGACGGGTGGGGCAAGCGGGTAAACCATCTTCTCCGGGTCCGGTGGGGCGGGACCGATGCGCTAAGGTGCATGATAAGTATTGGTTATCATTAACTATACTAATTATAGCCTGTTTTCGGCTGGATGTACAGGGATTTGGTGGCAATTTCCCCAAAGGTCAGGGAAGGAACTTTCGGCCGGCGGGGTGCGTCCTATCTTTTGTAAACTGACCAGACGGGGAGATGACTAACATGCGATTCACTAAAGCCGTTGCCATCGGGTTTACGGCGGCGGCGGTTTGGGCGGCAAGCGTCCAGGCCAGTGTCCCCGCGGCCCGGGTACTCATTGACGGAGCGGAAGCGCCGGTCGCTCTGCCGGTGTTGCTGGCGGAAGGCCGGGCCCTGGTGCCGTTGCGGCAAATCGGTGCGGCCCTGGGCGCGGGCGTGGAGTACAACCCGGTTACCGGCGACATTACCGTGACCAAGGAGGGGACTGTGCTGCAAATCAAGCCCGGACTCGAGGTCTTCCCGCCGGCGTTTCGGGATTTTTCGCCGGAGGAAGCGGCCCGGCACAGCCTGAATCGGGAGAGCCGAATCGTTGATGGCCGGACCTATGTCCCGGTGCGGACCCTGGCGGAGCTTTTGGGCGCCAAGGTCAGCTGGGATGAAGGAAAGAAGGCAGTAAAGATCGACCTCACCGAAGGAGAAACCATCGCCTTCCGGTGGTTTGAGCTGACCGAAGCCGGCCCGGTGTACCATGCAGAGGCCCGGCCGGACGGGGGGAACTGGTATGGCGGAAAACATCTGCCGTACCTGGATTTTGCCGTGGTCGGGAGCGAAAAGGACTACCTGTCGCAGCCGCCGCTCCAAACCCTGGTGCCGATTGCCCCGCCGGCGGCGGATTACACGCAGCATATCGGCCTCTGGGCTTACCTGGGGGAGGCTCCGACCGGCGGTTACGCCATCCAGATTGAGCGGGTTGTCCGGACGGGGGACGCGGTCCGGGTGCAGGTGCGCCTGATTGCCCCGGAGCCGGACGCGATGGTGACGATGGCCATTAACTATCCGACCGACTATGTGCTTATCGACCGGAGCAGCCTGGGTAGCGGTGAGAAGGTATTTACCTTCGTGGACCAGGCCGGGCAGATCCTGAAGACGATAACTGTGACCCTGTAGAATGGAATAAGGGGAAAAAACCCGGTGGTCATCCGCCGGGTTTTTTATTTGATTCAGCGCTCCTGGAGAATACTAAGCCACGGTCCATGATTTGGCAATTATTTTTGGGAATTGCTGCGTGATAATCGGGGTTTTGGTGCGTTAAACAGTTGAAAGGAGGTTGAAGAGCACGGAAACCGAAGAAGTCACTCTGAAAGCAATGCCGGAGCCCGAGTTGATCAGCCGGGCCCGCCGCGACCGGGCGGCTTTTGCCGAACTGTATGAACGCTATGTGGACCGGGTATACACCTTTGCTTATTACCGCACCGGTAATCGGGCCCTGGCTGAGGATGCCGTTTCCGAAACCTTTCTGAAAGCGCTGCGGGGCATCCGGGACTTTACCCCCCGGGGCGGCGGTTTCGGCGCCTGGCTCTTGCGGATTGCCCGTAATCAATTGCTGGACAGCCGACGGCAGGCCGGCCATACCGCCCCGCTGGATACCTCCCTGGCCGATCCGGCGGCATCGCCGGAACAGCAGGCCATCAGCCGGGAAGCGAGCAGCCGCCTGCGGCAGATGGTAGCCGATCTGCCGCCGGAGCAGAAGGAAGCGGTGATTCTCAAATACACTCTGGAACTGGGGAACGGGGAAATCGCGGCGGTGCTGGGTAAGAGCGAGACGGCGGTCAGCAGCCTGCTGCACCGGGCGCTGCAGAATCTACGGAAAGGGGTGCGGGGATGACGGAACCGAATGATGACTTGACCGAGGGATTACGCCAGGCGATGCCGGTGCAAACCGGCAGAAAGGAGTTCATAATGGAGCTGAAACAGCGTCTGCTCTCCGAACCGGAAGCGTTGGGCAACCCCAGTACGGTTTTCCCCGGGTGGAAAGCAGGTATTGCCTTAAGCGGAGTAGCGGCGGCTTTGGTTCTGGCCTTCCTGGCCGGACCGATTCTTTCTCCTTACCGGAATCTTCCGCCGCTGCCGCCGCTTGCGTCCACTGGACGGGAAACCGAAGGGGCCAGCGCCGGACCGGGGTTCACCGTTACTCTGGACTACTCCCTGACGGGTGATTTGGGCAGCCTGCCGGAGCAGGCCCCGGTTTACCGGTACGCACCACCGCCGTTTGGCCCGGAAGCAGCGCAGGCGGTGGCGGCGAAACTGGGGATCACCGGCGCCGTGCAGACTGAGCCTTGGCAGGACACCATTATCTATTCTGTGGGCAGCGCCGAAGACCGGACGCTTATGTCCTTCCCCGACGGCTACTATAACTACTATCGGGCCAATCCGGACCAAACCGACGGCGAAAACCTGCCAGCCGCGGCGGAATTGGACGCCGCCGCCCAGGCCTTCATCGGCCGACTGGGCATCACCCCGGCGCAGCTGCAACGGCAGCGGGTGGATTATCCGGAAAGCGACGCGGTCCCGGCAACCGCCCGGCTGTTCTATGTACCCCGTGAACCGGGTAACCAGGTGAGCATCTCCCCGTATATCATGGTTACCGTCGGAGCGGATAAAGAGATTTACGGGATGAGCTGGGTTTGGCCGGAGGCGGCGCCGGAAAATGCGGCTTACCCCTTGCGGGAGGCTGCCGCCGCCTGGGCTGAGGTCCAGGCCGGCAAGGGCCGCCTGGTGATCGATTACCGGGAGATACCGGGTCCGGCGGAGGGAACGCAAATCAAAGGTGTCGGCCGGGTTGAAGCCATGCAGGTGGGCTATGTCCTGACCTATGCTACTGACGGAGCGATGGTGCTGCAGCCGGTGGCCGCCTTTGCTGGAACCGCCGCGCTGGAAAATGGGATGCAATTGCCGTTTATCGTCTATACCGGAGCGATTGCCGACCGGTACTATCAGTAAAGCTGTGGAAGCGAAGGCCGGGGCTAAATCCCCCGGCCTTCGCTTCCGAGCGGGGTTAAACTAATTTCCCATAATCGGCTGCCTTAGTCCCCGCTATCGATGCGTTCCAGCTTGAAGATAACCGGCCGGGTCCCATCGTTGCAGCAGGCGATCATGACATTGGCGTCGCTCGTCCAGCCGCGCATGAAGGTGCCGCCCTGCAGGCCGGCATAAACGTAGCGGCTGATGCAGTCCCAGGCCTCGGCGCAGAACCTGCCGTGCATCAGGCGGAAGAAATCCGCGTTCTCAATCAGGAACTCCTGTCCCTCCTCAAAAACGGGGCATTTCCCCGCGCTCGGGTTGGCCAGGTACTGCGCCTGCAACTCCGGATACAGCTCTTTGCGCAGCACGGTCAGTTTGACTTGGTGGGTCTTCGCCATTACTCTATCCCCCTTCGCCGATTTGATTGTCGTGCCGGTCATTCCCGGCACCGCCGAGCATCACCCGCCCGGGCATGCCAGAGAAGAATTTCTTATTCGTAGATTCGGAGCAGCCACCGGCACAATCCTCTTAGACGCAATAAAAATCTTGCTTCGATGCGCAGATACCCAGCCGGCGTTTTGCCGCTCGGCAGGAAAATGGGCCGCCAAGCCGAATTTTAAGAAAAAAGATAACAGGAGGGGATTCCGATGGACGGACAAAAGGTGTTTGCCGCCGTGGACCGCAACCGGGAGGAGATTATCGCCATCAGCGACTATATCCACGCCAACCCCGAAGTGGGACACCAAGAGGTTAAGGCCGCCGCTTTCCTTACCGAACGCCTGCGCGCGGCCGGTTTTACGGTAGAGACTGGGGCCGGCGGGTTTCCCACGGCCTTCCGGGCCGTTTACCAGGGCAAGCTGCCGGGCCCGACCGTGGCCATCTGCGCCGAGTATGACGCCCTGCCCCAAATCGGCCACGCCTGCGGTCACAATGTCATCGCCGCGGCGGCCTGCGGCGCCGGCCTGGCCCTGCGGGATATGCTGGATGAACTGCCCGGGACGGTTATCGTCATGGGCACGCCGGCCGAAGAAGTATCGCCGCCGGTGAAGGGCCTGATGATTGAAAACGGCGCCTTTGCCGGAGTGGACGCGGTCCTGATTATCCACGGCGGCGACCGGACGGCGGTGGGGATGAAACGCCTGGCCGTAGACGCGATGGAGATTACCTACACCGGCAAGACCAGCCACGCCGCCGCCTCACCGGATCGGGGGCGGAGCGCGCTCGATGGGGCCCTTTTGGCCATGCACGCGATCGAGATGCTGCGGGAGCATGTGCGCCAGGACACCCGCATCCACGGGATTATTAAAAACGGCGGCGAGGCGGCCAATATCGTCCCCGGCCAGGCCTCCCTCCACTACATGGTGCGGGCCCTGGACAGCGCCTATGTGGACGAAGTGTCGGCCCGGATGCAAAAATGCTTCGAGGCCGGGGCCTTGGCAACCGAAACCTCGGTCAGCATCCGGCATTTGGGCAAGCTGGATAACGCCAGCTACATGACCAGCTTAAATGAACGACTGATTGCTTACGCCCGGGAGGCGGGGGCGCTGCAGGTGATGGAGCCGTCTGCCACCACTGCGTCTACCGATTTTGGCAACGTCAGCCACCGGTTCCCGGCCGCCGAATTGGCGGTAGCCTTTGTGCCGGTGGGGACCGCCGGGCACAGCATCGCCTACCGCGAAGCGGCTGGCGGGGAGCCCGGCCACGCTGCCGCTCTGGTCGGGGCCAAAGCTATGGCTGCGGTGGCGTACGACCTGCTGACTGAGACGGGGTACCTGCAGGCGGTGCAGAGCGAGTTTAGCGGCAGGAAGGGATAGACTTTGCGATAGCAGACAGCCAGGACCCATCGGGCTCTGGCTGTTTGTTTTGGGGGATAAAACTGCAAACATCTACTGAGCAGCCTCGATGTTGCTTCGAACCCACAGCATAAACAAGCAGACCTATTGGTGTATGTCTTTTAGAACCGCTCAGAACAAACTCAGATGGGCCGCCAAGGGCATCCCGCGCAACCGCCGGATCCGGGTAAAAATTGGCAAGCTATGGAACTATCTGCTTCGCTCCGGCGTCAGACCATCATCAGGGTTGTCCTGATTTGGCTGCGTAAAGGGGGTACGAAATGCTGGATCCGGAGTTTGCCCGGCGACTGAACCGGGCGATGCAGGCTTCCGTCTTTGACGGTTTCAATCCGCAGGCGGTACTATCCTTGGCGGCGCTGGCGGGGGATTTTGAGCACCTCCCGGCGGAGTTTAGGGATTTGGTGCTAGCGGCGGAAAAGGAGCTGGGGCTGGCGGACGGATCCCGCTGACTTTAGCCGCAGACCTGGCAGGCAGGCTAAGGCAGGCCGGTGGAGACACCGGTATTTCTTTTACCCATTTTCGCCTGAAGGCGGACTGACTGCCCATTTGCCGCCGTTGCCGGTACCAAAACCACCGGCCGGCCCGTATGATAGCAGAGGAGACCCGGTCCGGAAAGATTTGGACCGGCGGCAGAGGAGGAGAAGGAATGCCAGGGAAGATAAAGGTAGAGATTTATGGCGCCGGGCGCAAACCCGGCTGCGGCTGAGGCGGGAGCCTCGGTTCGGTGCGAACCATCGAAGAAAAGGCCGGGGGGCTGCTGTGCCTGATTAATCAGAGCGAACTCCGTGACCGGGTGGAAGTGACCGTAAAGGATATTTACGCCGACAGCCACCAGGGCGGCCGGGCCATCCGGGTGCTGCGGCACGGGTACACCCCGCCGGTGACGCTGGTGGACGGCCGGACGGTTTTAACCGGCAACCTCGATGAGCATTGGCTTTTTGAATATC
>CAZHIT010000035.1:0-15168 GCA_964533125.1 uncultured Candidatus Sumerlaeota bacterium | reverse complement strand
TCTTAATCAGGGTGTCCCGGGTTCGAATCCCTGATGGCCCACCACTAGAAACCCAGTAACGGCGCGGTTTTGCGCCGTTTTTGTTTTTCTGGCTAACTAAATCCAAGCCATCAAAAAGCCGTAAAAAGTAGTAAAAAGCATCATAGAAGTTGTATGAAAGTAGTATGTCTTTTCGCCCAAATAAAAAAGCCGCCCCCCGACGGAGCGGCACACTATCGAATATTTCGGCCGGAATAATCCCCCGGCCGTTATTGTTTTTGGTAGGAGTAATCCTCGACCAGCGCCTTGATTTGCTCCAGCCGGCCACGCAGGCCAGCCAGTTCTGGCGCTACCCACAGCAACCCAGCATACTCCACGATCCCCCGGGCGATCCCCTGGGCGGCCCGCCGCCGGAAAGCGTCGGTCTGCAGTAACGCCTCATCAACGCGGTTGCTGTGATAAGCAACCTCGCAGATCACCGCCGGTTTCACGCAATCGCGGATAATCCCATAGTAATCCCAATCGCCCTGGTCGCTCCGCCTGGCCCGGATGCCGTGGTCCAACGTGCCGGCGATCCCGACCACCCCGGCGTGGATCAGCGTCGCCAGCCGGCTGCTCTGCCGGCCGTAACTATCCCGGATGCTGTGGTAGGTCTCCGTGCCGCGGATGGTCGGGTCAGGGTGGGCATTGCTGTGGATGCTCACCAGCAGGTCGGCCTTACACTCCGAGGCGATCGCGCACCGCCGGTTGATGGATACTGTCTCGTCGGCCAGCGTGCGGGTGAGCGTCACCTCAACCGGATACAGTTTCAGATACTCCACCACCAGGTAGGCAATTTTTAGGTTACCATCTGCCTCGCTGTACCCGGTAGGGCCGACATTAGCCCGGCCATCCGCACCACCGTGGCCGGGATCCAGGCAGGCCCTATACATCGCCCTGCCCCTGCTGTTCGATCAGTGATTTCCCTAGGCTGTAAATCCCTGCCGACAGCATGGCGTACTCCATGCCCTGTTTCACGGCCTCCAGGATCACCCCGCCGAACAGAGCTGCGTTGCCGGCATTGAGCGCCGTGGCAACCAGCAGCACCATGATCGGCAGCCAGACCTTGTCCGGGTTAAGATACCTCTTGATGATCTCCACCAGGGTCATGGTCAGGCCAATAATATACTCCGATCCCAGCATATTAGCTCCCTCCTCTGAGTCCCATGTAGGCGGCGACGATGCCGCCGATAATCGCCCCGGCGCACGCCCGCCAGAGCCAGGACAACAAACCCTTGATCTCTGCGATCTCCTTGCAGTTTGATTCGCCCAACCGCCTGGCGTCGGCCGCCGCCTCGCGGATGTCGGTGTAATTGTCTAGCTTGGTTTCAATGCGTACAACCCTCTCCCGGATTTCCTGCGCCCAAACAGGGATCGACTCGTCGGGCATTTTACGCGCCTCCTGACTCTGCATCGTCATCTGGTCTGCACGATTGTCACGGTCTTGGTCTCCGCATCCCAGCCCACAGTTGCGCCGAACGCCTCCCCAATAAATCGCAACGGGACAAGTGTTCGCCCCTCCACAATAATCGGCGGCACGTCAATCATGGTCAGCTCGCCGTCAATCAGCCCCACCCGGCTGCCGATGGCGAGTTGCACCCGCCGCGCCGGAGGGGTTGCAATCCTATCGGTCACCGCCCACATCTCGGTTATTGGGTAATCAGTCGGCAACCACCCGTAGCCGCCTTCGCCCCAGCCTGTACCCCAGCTATTTTGCACCAGCCAGGCATCCGGCCGCCACCCGACGATCAGCATCGCGTGATAGCCCTCCACCGTGTCTCCGGTGGGCAGCAGGCCGCTCCGGTAACGATACCAGCCGGCAAACACCGGTACTATAACCAGCACCGGGCTTTGCAGGTCGATCACGGCGGTCTGCACCTCTGCTGGGGTCGTTACCTGGATATAGGTCTGCACCCGCTGCGGAGCGGCGTCGGTGTGCATCTCGGCGGTGATCCGATCACGGACGCTGGCATAACTGCCCACGCCGGGGAACATGGTCTGCCGGCAAACTCCGGCGTCCCTGAGCCGCTCCAGCGCCTCGCGGGCCACCATGCCCTCACCCTGCCAGTCACCGGCGCCCCGGTTGGCATAGATGTAAGCCGGGGAGTAGTCGTCGAATCTACCCTCCCGGCGTTCCTGGTAGCGTTTCATAGTTGCTATCGCAAACGCCACGCACATGGAGCTACTGCCCTGGTCGCGGACAGCGGAGAGCGGTGTCAGTCGGTAGTCGTGCGGGTGATCGTCATGCACTGCGGCGACATAGGTGAGCCGGTAGTCCCTGGGGTCTTTTGGGCTGGGTATTGCGCCAAGCGAATACATGGGAGCCACCTCCTTACTTAAATTCCACGACGTTCCAATGTAATTCAGCAGATACTCCAGCGCTACCATAATCTCGATAGCACTCAATCGTAGTTGCGTCTTTCAGCCGTATCCTTGCGCGGGCATGGTCGCCGCCGTTGCTGGCGTAGTAGTCACCCACAATCAGCATTGCCTTAGCTGTATTTACAGAGTCGATTGTCACATCGACCGTCGTCGTATAGCTAGGCAGAGTTGCAACGCCCCTCTGGATAGATTGAATTACGGCAGGTGAAAATTCAGTTACTTCCCACGCAACATCATATTGCTTACCGCTTTTTACAACAATCCTGAGATAAGTGGAAGACAGAAAATAGGCATACGGGTTTGGTACACCAGCACTAACTTCTGGATAAGCGTACCGAGCAGCATGGGTTTGTACTATGGAATAATCCAAATTTACCCCTGAGATATTTACATCAGTGTTGGTTGTCCCGGTGGTGACTACCCCGCGCTGGATACTTTTGATGACCGACAATGTTCCAGTCAGACCATCGCCGGCATCGTTGGAAAATGTCTTACCAATGAGCACCTCTGCCGCCACCGCATCGCCGGAGGCGGAACGCATAACCCTCCAGGCGGACCCGGTGCCGCCGTAAAATTTGCCGGCATCCTGTGCGTCGACGATCCGCCCTGCAGTCGGTGTTTCTCCGGCAAGAGTGGCGACGATCTCGCATAGGAGCGGCTTAGACCCGTCGGCCCGCTCAGCATTGGCGTAAGCAACAGCCTCGTCGTATTGCCCCTCGAGATTGTTCAGGCGGGCCGGTGTGATAGCCGTTGCCTCATCCCAGACTGTTTTTACATGCGCCATCTAATCCCCCCTCAAAATGCCATCCATGCCGCGCTGGTTGAACCGCTAAAAACCCCGGTCACGGAGTCATAATAGATACGCCCCTCAGCATGGTCCGGCGCGGCAGCGGACACCTGCGCCAACAGCGGCAGTGTCGCCGCGGCCCGGAGGTGCGCATCGATATAGCCCTTAGCCTCATCGTACTGGCCCTCGGCGTGGTCCAGCAGGGCAGGTGTGATATCGGTGGTCTCTGTCCAGTTGGTTTTCGTGTAGGCCATTATTCCCACCTCGTATCCGTTTTGTCCACCTGCAGCGCCTCCAGGACCGTCTTCGTCTTCTCATAGGCCTGCAGGTCGACCAGGACCCCGGTCCCGGCCGCTCCGGCGGCCAGATAGCCGCCGACCCAGCCAAGGTGCGTGATCTCGCCGTTGCCCTCATAGGGAGCAACATAAGTCGTTGTGAGGAGTATATCCGTCCCGCTTTGTCGGGTAACCGGCTTGCGCCCGAGTTCATCCCCGTTATTGTACCAGGCCAAATACTTGACCCGTTCCGCCGCAGCGAACATCGGAAAGATCGCGGCGCCTGGGAACAGCGAATCGGACGGCCGGACCACCGCAAATATGTTCGGGCTGTCCGTCTCCAGCCAATCCCGGGAGAACTCAGCAAGGGTGATCAGCACCTGCTCTTCCTGGATATTTTCACGGATTACGAAGGCCTCGCCGCGGGTGGCCATGGCTGCAAACACTCGGGTCCAGCTCCCCATCTCGGGGCCCTCGATGGCCGTGACGTCGTACCAGATGGAAACTCCATCGGCGCTGATCCGTACCGATTCGATGAGCATTTCAGCAGTCACCAGGCCATAGTCCGGGCGGTCGACAGTGAGTAACTGCCCCGGCTTGAGGCCGGACCGGGCAGTGCGGAACTGCAAGCGGCGGCCGTCCACTGCGTACTTCGCCAGGTACTGAGCCGCTGTCTGGAACCCGGATTCCCGGGAGCCAATGGACGGGGCGTCATGCACATCCTCCACATAACCGGTACCGCTACCCTCGATGGTCTGCTGAGCCTCGATGGCTTCCGGCGACTGGCTGATGATGACGACATCGTATTCGCCTTGATATGATACCCGCAGCTTGTCGCCGGCCACGAGCACCGCCCCGGCGGTGTCCTGGCTGACGACGGGGGAGCCCTTGGCCCAATACCACTGCTTGCCGCTGGATAGCTCGCGTATCCCGACGGTCTGCTCGATCCATGCCCCGCCGGCCAAGGAGATCTCCACCGCCGGCACTTTAGCCAGAGGGTAGCTGACCACGAATGACTTAGCTTCACCGTCACCGGCCGCAGTCTCCACCTGGGTATCGGTGATGTCCCGGCCCCCGCGGATGTATTGCCGGTTCCGGTATTTCGGGTTCGTGGATTCGATGACCGCTGATCCCCGGGCCATGTCCGCGACGGTGGCCGTCCACGGTGCGGCGTAGGTGGACCTGGGCACGAAGTGGAGGACCTTGTTTTCATCGATCATCCACAGGAAGCCAGTCTTTTCTGACAGCGCTTCGATCGCCCGGCTTACCTGAGTGTAATTGTAGACGGCCTCCAGTATCTCCGGGCCGTCCTGAATAGATTCTGCGGTGTACGTAACCCCTTCCGCGGCCAGATAGGTGTCAGCCAGGTTCCGCACGATGTCGCCGGCGGCCGTGTCGGTATAGGCCCGGGCAGCGACCCGCTTATCAGCCAGGTAGTGCCAGTCAGCGCCGCGCACAGAGTGGATCCGCGTCCCATCCAGGTACCGGACAAAGGACGAGGAGTCGATCACCCCGGCGGCGATCAGCGTTTCGCCGGCGGAGATTTCATAAGGCTGGCCACGGGAAAAAGCTTTGGTCCCCGCGGCATCGATGACCTGAAACGAACAGGTGGTCCGCTCGCCGATGGCGTCGTTGATGGTCAGGCTTTGGCCGATATACCGCTCGCGGTTGACGCCGATGTATAGCTCGAACACTCGACCACCTCCTAGATCCGCAGGCCGGTCCGGACCCGGATCTCGTCCACCAGCGGCTGACCGAGCTGCGCAGCCAGGATACGGCTGTCCATCTCGATATAGATGTTCACGGCACTAGGTCCCATCCGCCCGAGCGGTACCACCGCTTCCGGGCCAGCTTCACCGAGCATGGCTAGGGTCGGCCGAGTGATGATCCCGCCCTCAGCCAGGAGCGGAATTTTGGGGAAGCTCACTTCATTGATCTTCGGCAGCCCGAAGCTCTTCCCGCCGATCCCAGGCACCCAGGCCGGGATCTCGAAACGGGGGATTTTGTTTAGTGCACCGGCCAGTGCATTGACCATGCGTTCCGTTGCACTGATGATGCCGTTGACAAAGCCGATGATGGAGTTAGCCGCGCCCTTGATGGTGGCAGAAATCCCGGCCCAGACTTCAGCGGCTTTGGTTTTGAGGGTATCCCAGTTTGCCGCGAGAGCCACGCCGAAGGCCGTCACGCCGGCGATGGCCAGGGCGGCCAGTCCGATCGGATTCAGCAGTGAGCCGATGGCGGTGACCATGGTGCCCAGGAGCACCAGGAGCGGCCCCACCGCAGCGGCGAACCCGAGGGCCGCAAGGATGATCATCTGCCATTTGGGGTCGAGGTTAGCAAACCACTGGATGAGTCCGCCGATTTTCTCCGCGAACGCCTGGAGGACTGGCACAACCTTTTCCTGAATCGCCGGGATAAGCTGCTCGGTCAGGACCGGCACAAGCCGCTGCCCCACAGCCTGGAAGGCGCCGGCGACCGCCGCCTTGACCCGGGTGATGTCGTCGTTGAACTTTTCGGCGGCCGCTGCCGATTCGCCGGTCCAGACTAGCCCCAAATCACGGGCTTCCTGCCGCATCGCGGCCAGGCCCTCGGCCCCGCCGGAGAGCATAGGCAGCAGGTCAGTGCCCGACTTGCCAAACACATCCTGGGCCATAGCCGCCCGGCGGGTCGGGTCCTCTACCTCCGCGATCGCCGCCGCGAGTTTCTCGAACTGCAGCTCCGGCGACAGACCCTGCAGGCCTTGCACCGATAGCCCCAAAGCGCTTATCGCCTCGGCGGCTGTCGTGCTGCCATTAGAAGCGTCATAAATGGTGTTCTGCATCTTTTTGACGCTCGTCTCCATGGCGTCCATCGAAATCCCGGAGAGGTCAGCTGCGTGCCGGTATTCGCTCAGGGTCTCGGTCGACAGGCCGGTCCGGGCGGACATTTTAGCGATTTCGTCCCCGGCGTTGGCGGTCTTGGTGGCGATGGCCGCGAGGCCGGCGCCGGCGGCCACTATGGGCGCGGTCAGGTTCTTGGAGAGGTCCTTCCCGGTGTCGGTGAGATTCTTGCCGACGTCCTTGAGCGATTGGCTCGCGCCGTCCAGGGCGGCGCGGAAGTCGAAGCCCTTTTTCGTCTCTGCCAACTGAGTTTCCAGGCGCTTCAAGCTCTGCTCCGTGGCCTGGACCTCGCGCTGGTAATTCCGATACGCCTCTTCTTTGATCTCCCCGCGGGCGAACTGCTCGTTTACCTGCTCTTGGGCGCTCTTGAGCGTGTCCAGCCGGCTCGTGGTGTTGGCAACGGCGTCACCCAGGAGCTTTTGCTTTTGGGCAACCAGGTCGGTATTGGTCGGGTCGAGCTTGAGCAGTTTTTCGACCTGACGCAGCTCAGCCTGGAGGGCCTTGCTCTTCTTGTCGATGTCGACCAGGGCGCTGCCGAGACCGGTGGTCTCCGCCCCGATGACGACGTTAATCCCCTTAATGGTTTCGGCCATGGCGCCACCCCCTAATTAACGAAAAATGCGTCAATATCCCGTTGCGTGGCCACCCGGGCACGGGTACGGCTGGTCCCCCGGTAAATCTCCACATACGCCACCAGGTCCCGGATACGCAGCTCACCGATCTCGGCCAGGGTGAGCCCGGCCTTCTTGCCGACGGCGAGCCACTCGAGATCGATGCGGTCCGGCGTGGGGCCGCTGCCCCCGCTATCGGCCGGGTCGCCCTCCACGAAAAAAGCCGTCGATAGCCTCATCCATCACCGCGATCATCAGGTCCTGGTCCGCGAAGTCGAACAACTCCAGACTGGCCACCCATTCCGCAAACGACGGAAAGGGCTTGCCGAATGCGACAGCCGCTTTGGCCATCGCCCAGATGATCTGCAGGAAGGCCAGGGAATCAAATTGCGCGGGGTCGGTGGCCATGCCTTGCATCGTGAGCAAGTCGCTGACCATATCTGCCTTGAACTCCTGCTTATAATAAAGCAGGGCCAAAGGCGTAGCCCTGACCCTCATTTTAGCGTCACCGATGATTATATCTCTCATGTCGCCTTACTCCGCATAGCTCGGCACGGTGACCGCGGTGAAGAACGCGTTGTAGGCCGTCGCGTTGGTTTCCGACAGCTCCATGACGCCCTTAACCACCCGGTCAGCACCGATGGTGATCGGGGAGATGATGAGCGAGATAACATCCGTTTTCGGGTCGATTTTCTCGGCTTGGGTGGAGTGTTCTTTGGCCGCCCGGACCGCCTTGCAGCGGTAATAAACAAAGCGGCGATTTTTCTCGTCACCCTTGACCTGCCCCATCAGCGCAAACTCTTTTTGCACCCCATCGGTGACCTCCACCAGCATCCCATTCTGGTCGATCTTCCAGCCGAAAATGTCCTTCAGAATGGCGTCGGGGATGATCGCCATCTCCAGCTCGCCTTTGTATCCGTCGTTGGTTTGCGTGGTGTAGTACAAGCCGTTGTCGGCATAGAATTTGCTTTCCTGCCCCTCCGGCGCCGGGGTGAACTTGACCCCGCCGGGGACGGCAGTGGGCGTGCCCCAAGTGGGCGTCTCAGCGTTGGTTATCAGAGCGATGTGGACTTGCTCAAGGCCGTAAGTGATTTTGTTCATCGTTTTACCCTCCGATCAGTTGTATTTCGTAAATTACCTGCCGCAACCGCTCCGACTCCAGTCGGGCTTCGAGCTTGGAGTATGGCAGCCCTTGTGCCGTCAGAATCCCCTGCAGCACCGCTTCCCGAGTCGGATCCTTCTTGGTGGTGTACAGCTCAATCTGCAGGCTGCTGACCTCGGCGAAGTTTTGGTTGTCCGCCATCACGTCGTCGGAGGCGGTGAACTGGTAGGTGATGAAGGGCGGAGGCGGGGCCGGATGCTCAGGGGTGCTGTTAAACTCGCCGTAGGCGACCGGTAGCCCGGTGGCCACCAGCACTGTGTGTAACTCAGCCAGGGTCATGCCCCGCCTCCTCTCTCAATGATCCGCTTGATATGCTCCGGGAGCTGTGCTCCGTACCGTTCGTAAGCCGGGCGCAGATGGGGCCGCCCAGGCACCCGACCTCCGCCCCGCTTGGCATGACCGAACTCGAGCAGGTGGACCAAGCGATAAAATTTCTTGTTCCAGATGATTCGCCGGGTGCGCCCGAACTCGTCCAGGGAGGTTTTTCGAAACGCCCGGGCATAAGCACCGGTCTTTACAGGAGCGTTCTCGGCGGCATCCATCAGAATCGCGTCGGCAACTTCGTCGACCTTATGGGCGACGGCATCGCTCACCGCATCACTGTAATCCCGAACCGCCTGGGCAACGGCCTCGGCCAGTTGATCGACCGAGACATTAACCACCGGCGCTCACTCGCTCACAGGTCAGTTCGATTTCCTCCGTACCGGTGGCGTAGGTACGGATGACCTTGTACCGTGTCCCGCCGAAGCTGACCCGGGGCTGCCCCCCGTACTCGTAGGCGTGAATGACGAAGACCATTTCCGGGTGATGGCCGGCGAGGGCGGCGTTGTAGAACTCGCTGCGGCCGACCGATTTGACCCCGCAGAGGACGGTCGTTTGCGTCTCGACCGGTATCTGATTGCCGATGGCGTCGGGTGCGAAGGTCTGTTGGGTCAGCGTCAGTTCGTTATCATACGTCATCAGCCGGCACCCCCGCATGGATGTACAGATTGTGCAAGCGGTATTGCAGGTGCCGCGGCATCCCGGTATCGCTGTCCCGGCTCTGATAGCGCCAGGTTGCGTAGTCGACGACGAAGATGAGGTGATAGGGGTTGGCCCCATCGAGAGCCAACCCCTTTTCATCCTCCAGCTCTTTGAGTACGCCGGCAGCGATAGCCGTCAGGTAAGTGTCCCGGACCGCAGTCCGGATCCCGAGGCGCTCCTTAACCAAGGCGACTACAGCAGCAGCGTCCATCAGCAACTCACCCCTTATTATCCGGAGATGGTGTAGGCGGCGGTCAGCACGGCGGAGTTGGTCATGCCGGACTTGATCGCGATGGCCTTGATCGTGGTGGTCGACGCCACGGCGATCGGCCCGTTATAGGCGGTATCGGTTGCGTCCGGAGTGCTTCCGTCAGTGGTGTAGTAAATCGATGCCCCCGCAGTGTCGCAGGTCAGTGCCACCGACTGGGCTGCAGCGTACGTGCCGGCGATCGGGAGGGCTTTCGGGGTCGCCACGGTGTTAGCCACGTCCTGCGGGAAGAGGACCGAGGTGGTCGGGGACGCATTAGCGATGTTGACGATGACGAAGGCTTCCCCGAATACCGGCATACCATCGTAGCGGGCGGTCCCCCGGAAGACGGTCTGGTCCTCAATGAACAGGACATGCTCGGACTGCGCGAGTTGGGCGCCGGTCCGTTCAGCCAGGAGGTACAGAGAGCCGAAACCGCCGATGATGTCGTTATCGGGGATAAACGGCAGTTCGACGATGGTGCCGCCTTCGACGGGCATAGTCCCCATCTGGCCGGATACCAGCGCGCCCGCTGCGTTGAAAGTTACCGCCTTGGCCATCAGCGCCATCCGGGTCTTGCGGTTCATCGCCCAGAAGGTCCCGCCCAGCGCGTATTTGTTGTCGGCGACGCCCAGGTCCTGCAGGAGCGCCGCGAAGAAGGCCTCGGCCGTAAGGCCGGACGGGTTGATCTTCAGCAGGTTCGAGGTGTGCAGGTCAATCCAGGTCGGCGCGTTGTCATTCCAGTCAGACGGTTTGCTGGTCTGGGCCAGGCGGGTCGCGATACCGAGCGGCATTTTCGTCCCGGTGCCGTAGAGCACGGCCTTATCCGTGGCGTAGCCGACGGCCTGGCCGAGGGCGTCGAGGATCTCTGCCGCCAGGTTCTCGTCCGAATCCTCCAGAGTGGCGTTGCACACCGGAACGAAGCCTCCGACCTTATACCCGTCGACCTCGACCTGGGCGAAGGAAATGACCAGTTCGTTCAGCTTGCCGCAGGCCTCGGTCCAAATCGCTTCGGGGATGGTGCCCATGATGTTCTGCCGGGCTTTGCCGCCTACCTGGCGGACATTGATAAGTGCCACCAGCTTGCTGTACCGGTGCAGGTTGTCCCGGAGGGTCTCCAGCAGGATTTCCGGGATGGTCAGTTCCGCTCCGGTTACCGCCCGTTTCTGGCCAATCAGGCCGCGAGCACGGGATAGGAACTCCGTAACATCCGCCCGGGCGATGAGCGTGGCACGGGTTTCGGCCGTCATGCCGGCAAAGAACTTGGCTCGTTTGCTCATGGGTGCATCAACTTCCTTTCTTTTCTCTGCTTCCGGCGGGACTTTGGACCGGCTGTCGATTTCGTCTAGCTCTTTCTGCAGGTCCCGGATTTCGTCTTCGAGCTTTTTTTTCGCGTCTTCGTTTGCCTGCTGTTCGGTCGTCAGCGCCTGCTGGCCAGCCTCAAAGGCGGCGACGGCTTCGTCCACTGCCGCCCGGTCGGTGTCCGGGGTCGCCTCGGTCATTTCGTTGACGGCGGCCTCCAGCTCGGCTTCCCTGGTTTTCAACGCCGTTGCCCGGGCCACATAGTCAGTGTCCTTTGCCCGCAAAGCGTCAAGCTGGGCCGCAAGCGTTCCGATGCGTTTACGCAGAATCAGTTGTTTCAGCGCCATTTGGCTAACCTCACTTTCGTTTTTTCTCGCCAAGCCTGGAGCTGGCGGGTTCTGAGTTGGTCATAGTCCTGTTTGCGGGCGGCGATGGAAGTGTCCTCATAGGCCGGGAAGGTCACGCAGCTCACCTCGTAGAGCTTGACTTTCGTGATCGTCCAGTGGACGCTGCCGTCTTCCCGGTACTCGGTCTCTTCATCCAGGATGTCAAAGCCGAAGCTGCACTGGTCCACATCCCCTCGCTGAACCCGGACATACAGGTTCATGGCATCTGAGTCGTCCTGGTTGATCCGGATCCGTCCCCACAACCCTCGTTCATCGACCTTCAGCTCCAGCGTTCCCGCTTTGTTGCGCCCGAGCACCAGGCGCGTCTCGTGGTCCACCAGCGCCCGGATGTCGTCGGCGAGCGCACCGTCAAAGGCGTGCGGGTCGATACTCTCACTCGCCCCAGGCCACAGCTCGTACACGCTCCCAAACACGGCGAAATAGCCTTCGATATACCGGTCCCCGTCGGCCTCGGCCGCCCGGAACTGGGTTTGCAGGCTCCGTGCCTGCCTAATCAGCCTGTTCGTCCCCCTCACCTCCCTTGAGCTTCTTTTGCTTAGCCAGCATATTGGTGGGCAGGTAGTTCTCCAGCATCAGCAGTTCCTCCATGTCCTCCCGCGGCGACATGCCGATCCAATCGCGCCATTCGTTGCGGCTCATCGCGCCACGATCGTTCATCGCCCCGCCGGCGGCGATGATGTCGTTCAGGCTGTAGCTGTAAAGGCTCCTGGAGTTAAACCGCCAGTACAGGTCCGGCGACCAGAGGAGCTTCCGGGTCAATTCCTGCTCGATGGTCTTGGCCACCGACATGATCCGGGTACCCACGAAGCTGTTATACTCATCCGCTTTGAACTCGCTGACCCCGACCATGAAGGGCGGCACACCGAAGATCCCGGCGACGGTGCGGCGGTCGAGTTCCAGGTTCTTGGCGATCGCCAGGTCATTAAGGGTCAGCGGCTTGATCTGCTCCACATCAAAGGCCTCGGAGGGAATGAACCAGGGCCGGCCGTTTTCGCTGGAATCCAGGTACTGGGCGGAGAGCTTCTGTCGGCCCTCTTTGCTGGCGAACTCTTCAGTCAGGCCGTCCACCTTCACGATGATCGAGGGCGCTGGGCTCTCCATCAAAGCCTGTTTGGTCCGGCTGGCCTGACGGAGACCTTTGAGTACATCCCGCAACACGGCCCGGTAACCGGTGCCCACCCAGGGGCGTTCCGGGTCGGGATTGACGGTGAAGTGCAGCACCTCGTCCGGGCCGAAGGTTTTATCGCCATACCGGATCACATAACCATCCGCCGTGTCCCAGAAGCTCACCTGCGAGGGTTTGAGCGGATCCAGGCTGTCGATGAGCTCGCCGTTGTAGCGCGGATAGGTCACCTGGTTACCCTCACCCGGGAGCAGGAGCGTCCAAACCAGGTTATAGATAAACGCCTTGCGGTTCATCAGCCGGTTCGGTTCGATGTCAAGTTTGCGGGACAGCTCATTGCGGACCCGAATGTCGCCCCTGTCGGTGTTGCGCATGAGGTAGAGCGTCATGGAACTGATCAGGTCAGCGTACACATGGGCGCAGATCCGTACCTCCGGGCAGTCAGCGAGCCGGGAGTACTGGCCGGCGGTGAGGATGTTATAGGCATCCACAGAGCAGAGCCAGGAAGTGGTCCGCTGCTGCTTGGCCGGCGCGTCTCTCGGCTTGGGGTTTTGTCGTTTGCTCATTCGTACCACCGCCTTCAGTCCAGCCAACCCTTGGCCTTCTGGGATTTTTCGAGGTTTTCCAGCATCCGGACACAGGCAAAAACTGCAGCGTCAAAAATGTCGATGCGGTGCTCGGACAGTACCTTCTCGTACTGGATCATGTCATCAGTCTTTTCAATTGCGCGGACATTCTGCAGGCAATACTCAAAAGCGCTGGAGTGGAGGTAATACAGTCTACCGTCCTTCGCCTTCTGCTCGATGCGGCGAAAGCCTTCGGATTTTTTGTAGAAGTACTGGGGTTGGTCGACCACCGCGAAGCCGGCCTGCTTCATGCCGAGGAAGTATTCCCGGCAAAACTTGCGGTCGTGACCGACCTGCTTGATCTTGTAACCCCTGGCCTGCATCCGTTTGAACCAGTTGACCACATCGGCCTGATTAACGGTTGGGCTATTGCACATATCCAGCCAGCCGTCATCGCGCCACCCAAACAGCGGGATATGGTCCTCCTCTGCCTTCCGGGCAGCGGCCACGACAGGAAACCAGGCGTGCGAGATAATGATGTCGACATCCTGGTAAGAGCCATACAGCGCCGCTGCCGTCAGGTCGTGCAGCTTGGAGAGGTCCGCCCCGCCGTACCAGGCGATCGGCAGTTTGGCCAGCACCTCCAGCGACCAGTTGTATTTGCGATCAGACCGGCGGAACTCTCCGGTATCGAAGTACGCCCGCATGGCTGCCGTGTAGACATTGAGACTCTTGGCGAAGAAATCCTTACGCTGCTGGGGATCGTTTTGGGCCTGCAGTGCATCGTTTAAGATGTCCTGCGGTCGGATGGATACCCCGTACGCCGGGTTGGCCATCTCGTGGACACGTGGGTTGGTGTAGTCCACGTCCCCGCTGTCGTCCTCGTCCGCCTTGCAGATAAAGACAAAATATGTTTCGTCCTTAACAGTATCATCAAGGATCCGCCGGCAATACTGGAGCCGCTGGTAACAGAAGCTGGTCATATCGTCGCCGGCGGTAGTGATCCCGATCATCAGCTTATTGGTATAAGCCTTCTGGGCCTCCTTGATGATGTTGTACTGCTTTGGGGTTTTGTAGGCGTGGATCTCGTCCGCGATGGCGATATTGCAGTTGAGCGAATCCTGCCGGTCCGGGTTGGCCGCCAAGGCCTTGATGTAAATTGACCCGTCTCCCAGGTCCCCGCTAATGCTGTGTTCCTGGTTGTTATCGAGCACCCGAAAACTGTCGCGCTCGCCCATCTGCTCCAGATTGTAGAGGATGAAGTTGAAACTCTGCAGCGACTGCTCCAGCGCCGCGCCAACGATGTAGCATTTCGACCCGGACCGGCGCTCCAGGAGCCCCAGCGCCCAAGCCAGGGCTGCGGCGAATGATGTCTTGATATTTTTCCGGGGGATGTAGATAAAGGCTTCTTTGAAGCGCCGGATCCTGGTGCCACGGTGGTAAAAGCCCAGCAGGTTATAGACCTGATACTTGTGGAACGGCTCAAGCAAAAACGGCTCACCGCGTAACGGAGTGCCGTCTATTTTTTCGCCTTGCATATGGACAAATGTCTTTTCGATAATCCCGATAACGAACTCTGCGTCCTTGGGGTTAAACTCGTACTCCGGGTTCTCCAAGTCGGTCAGAAACCGCCGGCAGCCCTGGATCAACTCTCGGCAGGCGATTTTCCGGCCTTCGACGATGCTGCGGGCATACTCCATTACGACGTCGCGGTTCTGGTATTTCTTCACGACAGTGAGCTCAGCGCCTGGGCGAGCTTGGATTTGCTCTGCACTTCAGCCGTTACGGCCTCCAGCGCCTTGGGGTTGAGGCATAGCCGGTCGGAGTATGCCAGTATATCCTTCCGCAACGTCTCCAGAGTAGCGACGATCGGGGCCTTCTTGCTGCCGCCCTGGCCCGTCTCAACCTCAAAGTCATAGCCACCTTCACTGAACTGGCGGGATAGAATACCATATTGCTCCACCAACTCCGCGAAAATGTCGATTATCCGGTTATACTCGGGCTTGTGAACCCCCAGCCGCTTCATGTCAGCTATGGTCGACCGCTTCACCGTCTCCCGGGTTGCTTGCTTTGCCACCTCACCTCACCTCCCAAGTGCCTCAGTGTTTTATTCCTCCGCCGGCCACGCCCAATCCGTCGGCAGCTCCTCCCGCACCTCCACCCCCGGCAAACTCCGCAGCAGCGCCAAGTCCGCCGCGCCAAACCCGTGGGCAATGGCCGCCCTGCCATCAGCCGCAAGGACCGGGGTGCCGATGGTAACGCCGGAAGGCAGATACAGCGGGAACTGATCCACCCCGGAGAAAATAGCAATCGTCACGGCAGCACCACCCCTCTCCCGGCCAGTTCGGCTTTGATCGCCTTGTAGGTCTGCGAGTACTCCGCATCC
>CAZHIT010000034.1:0-15207 GCA_964533125.1 uncultured Candidatus Sumerlaeota bacterium | reverse complement strand
CTCGACCATGATCTCCACCCGGTCTTCGTCGGAGGTCAGGCTGATGAATAAGGCCAGGTGTTCGGTCAGGATGCGCGCCGCGAGGCCCGTAGCTTCGTCCGGCTTGATGCTGCCGTCGGTCCAGACCTCCAGCACCAGCTTGTCGTAGTCGGTGCGCTGACCCACCCGGGTGTCTTCGACGACATAGTTCACCTTTTTCACGGGAGTGAAGATGGAATCGATGGGGATGACGCCGATGATAGTTTCGGCCTTCTTGTTCTTATCGGCGGCGACATAGCCCCGCCCTTTTTCGACGGTGATCTCCATCCGGAAGTGGGCGTCGCGGTCCAGGGTGGCGATGTGGTGGTCCGGATTGAGGATTTCCACATCACTGTCGACCTCGATATCGGCGCCGGTGATGGTGCCTTCGCCTTCGGCGGTGATGAGCAGGACTTTGGGCTCATCGCTGTACAGCTTCAGGCGGAGACCCTTGAGATTAAGGATGATGTCGGTGGTATCTTCGACGACGCCGGGGATAGTGGAAAACTCGTGCAGGACCCCGTCGATTTTGACCGAGGTGACCGCGGCCCCGGGCAGGGAAGAGAGCAGCACCCGCCGCAGGGAATTGCCCAGGGTGATGCCATAGCCCCGTTCCAGCGGCTCCACCACGAACTTGCCGTAGGTATAGTCGTCCTCGGTAGTGATACATTCAATTTTCGGCTTTTCGATTTCAACCATGCAGTAACCCTCCTTTAATCCGTCGTGCGGTACTCGGTCCAGGGGTTGAGGGTGTCAGGGCATTCGAATCACCGACTTACCGCGAATACAACTCAACGATCATCCGCTCCTGCACCGGAGCATCGATTTCTTCCCGCAGGGGCAGGCGCACGATAGTGCCGGACAGATCGGCGGTTCTGACTTCCAGCCAGGCCGGGACGCCCTTTTGCGCCGCCATGTCCATGAGTTCTTTAAACTTCGGGGATTCCTTGCTGCCATCGCGGACCGCGATCACGTCGCCGGCGCTGATGAGGTAGGACGGAATCGTGACCTTACCGCCGTTGACCGCAAAATGCCCGTGGCGTACCAGCTGCCGGGCTTCACTCCGGGAGGCGGCAAAGCCGAGGCGGTAGACGACGTTATCGAGGCGGCGCTCCAGGGTCTGCAGGAGCATTTCGCCGGTTACCCCTTTTTTGCGGCTGGCGACTTCGAAGTACCGGGCAAACTGCCGTTCCAAAACGCCGTACACCCGGCGCAGCTTCTGCTTTTCGCGCAGCCGGATGCTGTATTCGGAAGGTTTCTTGCGGGACTGCCCGTGCGCGCCGGGAGCGTAGGCCCGCCGGTCAATCGCGCATTTGCTGGAATAGCACCGTTCGCCTTTGAGGTAGAGCTTTAAGCCTTCCCGCCGGCACAAACGGCATACCGAACCCGTATATCTGGCCAATTGTTTACACCTCCTGTTAGATTAAATCCGCCGCCGCTTCGGGGGACGGCAGCCATTGTGCGGAATCGGGGTGACGTCTTTGATCATGTTGACTTCGATCCCGGCGGCCTGCAGGGAACGAATGGCCGCTTCCCGGCCGGACCCCGGACCTTTGACGAACACTTCGATTTCGCGCATTCCGTAGTCCAGCGCGACCTTGGCCGCCGAATCGGCCGCCAACTGGGCCGCGTAGGGCGTGCTCTTGCGGGAACCCTTGAACCCCACATTGCCGCCGGTAGACCAGGAGAGGACGTTGCCGTTTACGTCGGTGATGGTGATGATGGTATTGTTAAAAGTCGACTGAATGTGGGCTATGCCGCGGTCAACATTTTTGCGTTCTTTCTTCTTCGGCCGCACGGCTCGCTTCGCCATGGTTCTCTTACCCCCTCTATGTTAGTTTTCCGGCTTAGACCTTCTTGCGCCGGACACCCACGGTCCGCTTGGGACCTTTGCGGGTGCGGGCATTGGTCTTGGTCCGCTGGCCCCGCACCGGCATACCCCGGCGGTGCCGGACGCCCCGGTAGGAGCCGATATCGATGAGACGCTTGATATTCACCGTCAGTTCGCGCTGCAGGTCGCCTTCCACCTTGTAGTTCTTGTCGATGACTTCCCGCAGGCGGCTGACCTCTTCTTCGGTCAGGTCCCGCACCCGGGTATCCGGGTTCACGCCGGTTTTGCTGAGGATCGCGTCAGCGGTGGACCTTCCGATGCCAAAGATATAGGTGAGCGCGATTTCCACCCTTTTTTCCCGCGGCAAGTCGACTCCGGCTATACGTGCCATTAACAGACACACCTCCCACTAAAGTAGTTCATCCTCACTTAACCCTGTTTCTGCTTGTGCTTGGGGTTTTCGCAAATGACCATAACGACGCCCTTGCGATTGATGACCTTGCATTTTTCGCACATTGCTTTAACCGAAGGTCTTACCTTCATCGAAAACAGCCCCCCTGTTCTTATTTGAAGCGATAAATGATCCGCCCCCGGGTCAGGTCGTAGGGGGAAAGCTCTATGGTCACTCTATCCCCCGGAAGAATCTTGATGAAGTTCATCCGGATCTTCCCGGACACATGGGCCAGCACCTTATGCCCGTTCTCCAGTTCCACCTGGAACATCGCGTTGGGGAGCGGCTCCAGGACCTTGCCTTCGACCTCAATCACATCTTCTTTAGCCATCGGGTAAATCAACCTCCTCGTCTTGCGCTGGTACCTGACCTGGTGCGCCGAGCAGAGCCGACAGAGCGGAGCGGACGGCCGCGCTGCTGGCGCCTTGACCGCTGGCGATGCTCCGGGCGAGTGCATCGGCGACCCCCGGGTGGATAATCAGGTGCTTAAGATTTTTCTTCTTGGGCGCGGTTATTTCCCGGGTTGTACCATCGGCTACATAAACGAACGAGTCACTGCTGATTTCGACCACCAGGTAATACTTGCCCTGGTCCCGGCCGGCGGTGGAGCTGACCAATTGTCCGAGTACCGGTTTATCCAATGACCCTGTCACCTCCTCCGGCTGCCAGCAGACCTGGCCAAGAGGTAAAATAATCCATGTCTCCCAGATACAGTTAAACCTATTATCCCTTGGCCGCCGCTTTCTATGCGTCAGACCTGGGTGAGGATGAGCGGACCGGCCGCGGTAAGCGCCACGGTGTGCTCGAAATGGGCGGATAAACTGCCGTCTTCGGTGACCACCGTCCAGTTGTTTGGTAGCGTCCGGACCCGGTAGTGGCCGCAGTTGACCATCGGCTCGATCGCCAAGGTCATGCCGGCTTCCAGGCGGGTGCCGCGACCGGCTGGACCGAAGTTCGGGATCTGCGGGTCTTCGTGCATATCCCGGCCGATGCCGTGCCCGACATAGTCCCGGACCACCGCAAACCCGCTGGCTTCGGCGTGTTTTTGCACCGCGTGGGAGATATCCCCCAGCCGCTGGCCGCAAACCGCCTGCCGGATGCCTTGGTGCAGGGCTTCCTCGGTGACGGTGAGAAGGCGCTGCGCTTCGGCGCTGATGGCCCCAACCGGGACGGTAATCGCCGCGTCGCCGTGGAAGCCGTTGATTTTGGCCCCGATATCGATGCTGACGATATCGCCGGCGTGCAGAATCCGCTCACCGGGGATGCCGTGGACCACTTCTTCGTTGACCGAGACGCAGACACTCGCGGGATACCCGTAGTAGCCTAAAAAGCTGGGTTCGGCTCCGGCTGCCCGGATATGCCGCTCGGCAATTTTATCCAGTTCGCCGGTGGTGACACCTGGGCGTACCGCTTCCCGCAGGGTCTGCAGAGCGGTGGCCACGATATAGCCGGCTTGCCGCATCAGGCCTAGTTCCGCTTCCGATTTGACAAAGATCACGCTGCGTCATCTCCCCAAGTTGCGGGTAATGTCGGCGAGGACCTCACCCACCGGTTTGGCTCCGTCCACCGTCTGGAGGAGACCCCGTTCGGTGTACCAGGCGATGAGCGGCTGGGTTTGGTTAGCGTAGACCTGCAGGCGCTTGCGTACCGTCTCTTCCCGGTCGTCGTCGCGCTGGTAGAGTTCGCCGCCGCATTTGTCGCAGGCGCCGGGGTTCTTGGCCGGGCTGAAGTGCACATGGTAGGTGGCGCCGCAGCTGCGGCAAACCCGCCGGCCGGTTAGACGCTGGATGAGGGTCTCTTCGGCCACTTCGATATTGACGACGGCGTCTAATTGCGTGCCCATCGCCAGGAGGCTTGCGGCTAAGGCCTCGGCCTGCTCGGTCGTCCGGGGGAAGCCGTCCAGCAGAAAGCCGTTTTGGCAGTCGGACTGGGTGAGGCGTTCGCGGACGATGCCGACGACGATGGCGTCCGGGACTAAAAGACCTGAGTCCATATATTCCTTGGCCTTTTTCCCGAGTTCGGTTCCGGTTTTTACCGCCTGGCGAAAGATATCCCCGGTGGAGATATGCGGCACCCCCAGGGTTTCGGACAGCACGACGGCCTGGGTGCCCTTGCCGGCGCCGGGAGGACCTAAGAGAACAACCCGCATTTTTCTCCCCCCTATTTCAGGAATCCCGAGTAGTGCCGCATGAGCATCTGGGACTCGATCTGGCGCATGGTCTCAAGGGCCACGCTCACGATAATCAAGAGACTCGTACCGCCGAAGCTGATGCCGGGGATACGGGTGACAGCGATAACCAGATCGGGCATGATGGCGATAATCGCGAGGAAGATCGCGCCTACCAGAGTGATCCGCGTTAAAATCCGGGCCAGATAGTCCGAGGTCGGTTTGCCGGGCCGCAGCCCGGGGATGAACCCACCGTACTTCTTCATGTTGTTCGCGACTTCAATCGGGTTGAAGGTGATCGCAGTGTAGAAGTAGGTGAAGAAGATGATCATCCCTACATACAGGACCGAGTTTAAGGCGGTGCCGAACTGCAGGTAGTTCGCGGCCGCCTGGACATATTTGTTTGGAATGAGCTGGGCGATAGTCAGCGGGAAGGCCAGCATCGTCGAAGCGAAGATGATGGGGATGACCCCGGCCTGGTTAACCTTGAGGGGAATATGGGTGCTCTGGCCACCGTAGACCTTGCGCCCCACCACCCGCTTGGCGTACTGTACCGGGATTCTCCGAGTGCCTTCCTGGATCCAGATGACCGCGGCGATAATCAGCGCGCCCAGGACCGCGAGGAGCAGGACCCCGAAAATGTTCGCCTGCCCGGCCTGGATGAGGGTAACGAGCTTACCCGCGCCGATGGGCAGCCGGGAGACGATACCGGCGAAAATGATGAGGGAAATTCCGTTGCCGATGCCTTTTTCGGTGATTTGTTCACCCAGCCACATCATGAAGATGGCTCCGGCCACCAGGGTCGCGATGATGACGGTGGCGGTGTAGAAGCCCCAGCCGATGATGGCGCCCCGCAGGGAGAAACTGAGGCCGAAGGCCTGCACAAAGGCAAGGAACACAGTAGCATAACGGGTGTACTGTGTCATTTTCTTCCGGCCCTCTTCGCCGCCTTCCTTGGCCAATTTCTCCAAGGCGGGGACGATGATGGTGAGCAACTGCATCACGATGGAGGCCGTCACATAGGGGTAAATATTCACGGCAAAGACGGAGACCCGCTTCAAGGCGCCGCCGGAGAACAGATCCAGAAAGCCGAAGATCGTACCGCCTTCAAACAGGGATTCAATCGCCTGCGTGTTCACTCCCGGCACCGGAATATGGGAACCGATGCGGTAAATCAGGAACATGATCAGGGTGAAGGTGAATTTCTTCCGCAGGTCGGGAATCTTCCAGGCGTTACGGAGCGCTTCCAGCAACTAAATCACCTCTGCTTTTCCGCCCGCAGCGGCGATTTTGTCCAGCGCGGATTGGCTGAACTTATGCGCCCGGACGGTAATCGCCTTGTCCAGTTCACCGTTACCCAACACTTTCAAACCGTCTTTCATGTCTTTAACGATTCCCGTTGCCTTCAGCAGCTCCGGGGTCACTTCGGCGGCTTCCATTTTGCTCAAAGTCGCCAGATTGATGATGGCGTACTCCCGGCGGGAGATGTTCTTAAAACCCCTCTTGGGCATACGCCGCTGGATGGGCATCTGTCCGCCTTCAAACCCAAGCCGGACCCCGCCGCCCGCGCGGGAGTTCTGACCTTTCTGACCTTTGCCGGCGGTTTTGCCCAGACCGGAACCCAAACCCCGGCCAACTCGCTTGCGCTCCTGGCGTGAACCTGGGTTCGGGGCCAGTTCGTGTAATTTCATCAACCGCACCTCCTTCGATCGTCATCCAAGCAATGATGGTTTACGCTTCGCACTCTTCCACAGAGAGCAGGTGTTCGACTTTTTTGACCATACCCCGAACGGAGGGGCAGTCGGTCAGTTCAACGGAATGGTGCATCTTCCGGAGGCCCAGAGCTTTGACTACGGCCCGTTGGTTTTCCGGGCGGCCGATCAGGCTGCGCACCAAGGTGATCTTTAATTTCAGCGCCATCTTTGTTCCCCCTAACCTTGCAGCTCTTCTACCGCTTTACCGCGGAGCCGGGCGACTTCCTCCACCCGCTTAAGACCTTTGAGGGCTTCCATCGCGGCGTAGACCATGTTGTTGGCGTTGGAGGAGCCCAGGGACTTGGTCAGAACATCGTGGATGCCGGCTAGTTCCATGACCGCGCGCACCGGACCGCCGGCGATAACCCCGGTTCCTTCGGAAGCCGGTTTAACCAGCACCTTGCCGGCCCCAAACACACCGGTAACCTCGTGCGGAACGGTAGCGTTGATGAGCGGAATGTCGATGAGATTCTTTTTGGCATCTTCCACGCCTTTGCGGATGGCGTCCGGGATCTCGATCGCCTTCCCGAGGCCGGCCCCGACCTTGCCGTTGCCGTCTCCGACCACTACAAGCGCACTGAAGCTGAACCGCCGGCCGCCCTTGACCACCTTGGCGACCCGGCTGACTTTAACGACTTTCTCGTTCAGTTCCAGCTCACTTGAATCAATTCGCTTCATTCATTTCCCTCCTTTTCGACCTGAATCGGATTAAAACTCCAGCCCGCCCTCGCGCGCCGCATCCGCCAGAGCCGCGACACGGCCGTGATAGATATAGCCGCCGCGGTCGAAAACCACTTCTTTGAATCCGTGGGCTAAGGCCTTGCGGGCAATCTGCGCGCCGACCTGTTTCGCCCCGTCCACATTGCCGCCGCTGACGCCCTGGCTTTTGAGATCGGGGTCTAAACTCGAGGCCGCGAGCAGGGTCTTGCCGCCGATGTCGTCGATCAGCTGGGCATAAATATGCTTCGTGCTGCGGAAAACGCAGAGGCGCGGCCGTTCCGCCGTCCCGAATACCTTTTTCCGCACCCGCAGGTGTCTGACTTTCCGGGATACGTTCTTGTCTTCCTTTTTAAACAACCGGTTTCACCCCTCTCCTGTCTTGGCCGGTCTACTTGCCGCCCTTACCGGTCTTGCCGGCTTTGATCTTGATCACTTCACCGGCGTACTTGACCCCTTTGGCCTTGTACGGGTCCGGATCGCGGGTCATGCGGATAAATGCGGCGGTTTCGCCGACCAGTTCCTTATTGATCCCCTTGACCAGGATGGTGGTCGGGTTCGGTACCTCAAACTGGATGCCTTCCGGGCTATCGACTTCCACCGGCTTGGAGTAGCCGATAGCGAGTACGAGTTTTTTGCCCTGCATCGTGGCGCGGTAACCGACGCCGGACAGCTCCAGGGTTTTGCTGAATCCCTTGGTGACCCCGTCTACCATGTTGGCGACCAGCGTCCGGGTGAGGCCGTGCAAAGCGCGGTGGCGTTTATCTTCGCTCGGACGGGTTACCAGCACTTCTCCGCCTTCCACGGCGGCGGTCATTTCCGGGTGGATGTCCCGGACGAGTTCCCCTTTCGGGCCTTTGACGTGGACTCTATGGCCATTGATTGCCACCGCCACTCCGGCAGGAACGGCAATCGGCTTTCTGCCTATTCTTGACATCTCCACACCCCCTTTACCAGACGTAACAGATTACTTCGCCCCCAAGCCCGGCTTTGCGGGCCTGTTTGTCGCTCATAACCCCCTGGGAAGTCGATAATACCGCCAAACCCATCCCACCCAGCACGCGGGGGATTTCGTTCCGCTTGGCGTAAACCCGCAAACCCGGCTTGGAAATCCGCTTCAAGCCGGAGATTACCTTTTCCTTGTTCGGCCCGTACCGCAAACGGACGCGCAAGACACCCTGCTTACCGTCCTCAATATAGTCAAAGTCATTGATGAAACCCTCGCTCTTGAGGATTTCCAACACCGACTTTTTCATGTTCGAAGCCGGCACCTCAACCAGGTCGTGCCTGACCATGTTCGCATTCCGGATTCTGGTGAGCAGGTCAGCGATCGGATCAGTCATTACCACGCTTATACCCCCTTCCGTCGGTTTGTCTTACCAACTGGACTTCGTTACCCCCGGAATTTCCCCGCGATGGGCATATTCGCGGAAGCAAATCCGGCACATCCCAAACTTACGCATATATGCATGCGGGCGCCCGCACACCCGGCACCGGTTATGATGACGCACAGCAAACTTCGGTTCCTGCTTCCAGGTTTCAAGCAGACCCTTTCTGGCCATGTTTTTCCCCCTTTCTTTTGGCTTAAACCACGACCGCAGTTATTCGCGGAACGGCATCCCTAAGGCGCGCAGCATTTCTTTCGCTTCTTCGTCCGTTTTGGCCGAAGTGACGATGATGACGTCCATCCCCTGGACCTTCGTGACCTTATCGACGTCGATTTCCGGGAAGATGGTCTGCTCTTTAATCCCCATGGCGTAGTTGCCGCGGCCGTCAAAGGCCTTGCCGGATACCCCGCGGAAGTCGCGCACCCGGGGCAGGGTTACGTTCATCAGCTTATCCAGAAATTCGTACATTCTCTGGCCGCGCAGGGTGACCTTGCAGCCGATGGGCATGTTCTCCCGGAGTTTGAAATTGGCGATGGATTTCTTGGCCCGGGTCACGACCGGCTTCTGGCCGGCGATGAGGGCTAAGTCGCCCACGGCGGCATCCAGGGCTTTCGCTTCGTGGATGGCGTCGCCCACGCCCATGTTGATAACTACCTTCTCCAGCTTCGGTACCTGCATGATGTTGTTGTAAGCAAACCGCTGCACCATCGCCGGGATAACTTCGTTCTGGTATTTCTCCCTAAGCCTGTTCATGCGCTTACCTCCCTCCAACCAAGCTTACTTGTCGATTACCTCACCGCATCTTTTGCAGACCCGGGCGTGCTTCCCGTCGGCCAGGAGCTTAGACCCGGTCCGGGACGGCTTGCCGCACCGGCTGCAGACGACCATGACGTTGGAACTGTGGACGGGGGCTTCTTTTTCGATAATCCCGCCCTGCATCACTTTTTGGGTTGGCCGCGTATGCCGCTTGACGATATTGACGCCCTCGACAATCACCCGATTGGCCTTGGGAAGCGCAGTCAGAATCTTGCCTTTTTTCCCCTTATCCTTGCCGCTGAGGACAACGACCGTATCGCCTTTTTTGACGTGGAGTTTTGTTGCTTCCACCGTTTTACCTCCTTCCCGACCCGTTAAATGACTTCCGGCGCCAGGGAAATAATCTTCATAAAGTCTTTATCCCGCAGTTCCCGCGCAACCGGTCCAAATACCCGGGTACCGCGGGGAGCGTTTTGGTCGGTAATGATTACCGCTGCGTTTTCGTCAAACCGGATGTGGGAACCGTCCTTCCGGGACAGTCCTTTGACCGAGCGCACAATCACGGCCCGGACCACATCGCCTTTCTTTACAACGCCGCCGGGCGTAGCTTCTTTAACGGCCGCGATGACGATGTCGCCGATATTGGCGTACTGCTGGAAGGAACCGCCCATGACCCTAAACACCATGATCTGCTTGGCGCCGGTGTTATCCGCCACGGTCAGGTACGTCTGGGCTTGAATCATCTTCTCCGCCTCCTTTCAACCCCGTCGGGTTTTAGGCTATTGGGCCTTTTCGAGGATCTGCACTACCCGCCACCGTTTGTCTTTGCTGAGCGGCCGGGTTTCCATGACTTCGACCTTATCGCCGATTTTGCATTCGTTGTTTTCGTCGTGGGCCTTGAGCTTGGTCGTCCGCCGCATGACTTTCTTGTAGGCGGGCTCCTGAATCAGGGTTTCGAACTGGACCACGACAGTTTTATCCATTTTGTCGCTGACGACAGTGCCCACCCTTACCTTGCGCTGGTTCCGGTCATCCATGGGTTAAGCCCTCCTTTCATTACGCTTTGTTGACCTTCAGCTCCCGCTCCCGCATGATCGTGTGCACCCGGGCAATCGTCTTCCGGACATCCCGGATGCGCATGGGATTATCCAGTTGAGCGGTGGCAATCTGAAAGCGCAGGTTGAACAGTTCACTTTTCAGGTCGCTTAGCTTGGTCGTAAGCTCAGCGTTTGTGAGGTCCCGGATTTCTTTTACCTTCATTGAGCTTCACCACCCGTTTCTTCCCGCTTCAGGAACTTGGTTTTGATGGGCAGTTTATGGCCCGCGAGACGCATAGCCTCCTTGGCCACGTCTTCGGGAATGCCGCCGATTTCAAACAGAATCCGGCCGGGCTTAACCACCGAGACCCAGTATTCCGGCGCCCCTTTACCGCTGCCCATCCGGGTTTCGGCCGGCTTCTTGGTCATCGGCTTGTCGGGGAAAATCCGGATCCAGACCTTACCGCCACGCTTGATAAACCGGGTCATCGCGACCCGGGCGGCCTCGATCTGCTGGCTGGTGATGAGCGCCGGGTCCATCGCTTGCAGGGCGTATTCGCCGTAAGCGATCTCGACGCCCCGGTGGGCCACGCCCTTTTGGGTACCGCGTTGAACTTTGCGGTGCTTAACACGTTTGGGCATCAACACGGTTATACTCCCCCTTCCGCCGCGGCCGGTTTCTTCACTATCGGCAGAACCTGGCCCCGGTAAATCCATACCTTGACCCCGATACGGCCATAAGTGGTTTTGGCTTCAGCCAAGCCGTAATCGATATCCGCCCGCAGAGTCTGCAGGGGAACCGTACCTTCGTGGTAACTTTCGGTCCGGGCAATTTCGGCTCCGCCCAGGCGGCCGCTGCAAATGACCTTGATACCTAGTGCCCGGGACTTCATCGTCCGGTTTACCGACTGCTTCATCGCGCGGCGGAACGAGGTACGCTTTTCGAGCTGGGCGGCGATGTTCTCGGCTACCAGCTGGGCGTCCATCTCCGGCGACTTCACTTCGGCGATATTGATGCTCACCTGCTTGCCGGTCATTTTGACCAGGTACTGCCGCAGGTCTTCGATGCCGCTACCGCCCCGGCCGATAACCATGCCCGGCTTGGCGGTGTGCACGGTGACTTTGAGACGGTTGGCTGCCCGCTCGATTTCGATCCGGGGAACACCGGCCAAATAAAGGCGGTTTTTGAGGTATTCCCGGATTTTGATATCTTCTAAAAGGAGGTTAGCGTAATCCTTTTTGCCGGCAAACCATTTGGCATCCCAATCTTTAATGATGCCGATGCGCAATCCTTTTGGATGAATTTTCTGGCCCAAATCCTAAACCTCCTTTTTCTCCCGGACTACCACCGTAATATGGCTGGTCTTTTTGTTAATCCGGAAAGCCTGACCCCGGGACCGGGGATGCACCCGCTTTAAGGTCGGTCCCTGATCGGCGTAGACTTCCGCGACGAAGAGCTTATCCCGGTCCATTTCGAAATTGTGTTCCGCATTAGCGGCCGCCGAGGCGACCACTTTGTAAACTATGATCGAGGCCGCTTTGGGGGTAAACTTCAGAATCGCCAGCGCGTCGTCCACTTTCTTGCCGCGGATTAAGTCCATTACGATGCGGACTTTGCGCGGAGCGATCCGGATGTATTTCGCCATCGCCTTCGCTTCCATAGTGCGCTACCTCCCCTCCTGGTAATTACTTGAGCGCCGTCGACCGCTCGGTGTGGGCCCCGTGTCCGCGGAAAGTCCGGGTCGGAGCAAACTCACCCAGTTTGTGGCCAACCATGTCTTCGGTAATGTACACCGGCACGTGCTTCCGGCCGTCGTGCACCGCGATGGTATGCCCCACCATCTGCGGCATAATCGTCGAAGCGCGGGACCAGGTTTTGACCACTTTCTTTTCGCGCTTAGAGTTCATGAGCTCGACTTTATCGAGCAGACTGGGCTCGATGAACGGTCCTTTCTTCAAAGACCTCGTCATTTCCTAACCACCTTTCCTGCCTGCGTATCGCGCCTACTTGCGCCGCTTGACAATCATCCGGTCCGTCTGGTTCCGTTTCCGGCGGGTTTTGGCGCCGAGCGCCGGTTTGCCCCAGGGCGTGGTCGGGTTGCGTCCGATGGGCGACTTGCCCTCGCCGCCGCCGTGCGGATGGTCGATCGGGTTTTGGACCACGCCGCGGACGGAGGGCCTAATCCCGAGCCAGCGCTGTTTGCCGGCTTTGCCGATGGAGAGGTTTTCGTGATCCAGATTGCCCACCTGACCGATGGTGGCCTTACATTCCACCCGGATTTTGCGGATTTCGCCCGAGGGCATCCGGAGCTGGGCCATGTCACCCTCTTTGGCCATGAGCTGCGCCGAAGCGCCGGCCGAACGGACCAGCCGGGCACCGGCCCCGGGGTAGATTTCGACATTGTGGATGACGGTACCGACCGGGATATTGCGCAGGGGCAGGGCGTTCCCGATTTTGATATCCGCTTCCGGCCCGGAAACGATGGTCATCCCCACGGTCAGGCCCTGCGGGGCGACGATGTACCGCTTTTCGCCGTCGACGTAATTTAAGAGCGCAATCCGGGCGGAGCGGTTAGGATCGTATTCGATCGTCGCCACCTTGGCCGGGATGCCGTCTTTGTTGCGCTTGAAGTCGATGATCCGATACATCCGCTTATGGCCGCCGCCCTGGTGCCGGACGGTGATTCTGCCGTAGGAATTACGGCCGCCCCGGCTTTTCAGGGGCTGCAGCAGCGACCGTTCGGGCTTATCGGTCGTGATTTCTTCAAACGTGGAGATCGTCATGCCCCGGAGTGCCGGGGAAGTCGGTTTAAACTTTTTGATTCCCACTGCCGTACCCTCCTTTCGGGTCTGTGCCTTACTGGCCTGATTTTAGAGGCTTTCGAAGAATTCCATCCTCTGCCCTTCGGCAATGGTCACGACGGCCTTTTTCCAGCTGGCGGTAAAGCCGCGGTGACCGCTGACCCTTTTTTCTTTGCCGAGGACCCAGGCGGTGTTGACGTCGGTAACTTTGACCTTAAACACGGCTTCAACCGCAGCCTTGATTTCGGGCTTGGTCGCTTTGCTGTCCACCCGGAAGCTGTACTTGTTGCTGCCCATCTGCTTCATACTTTTTTCGGAGATAATCGGTTTGCGGATTAAGTCATGCGGATGCAGCATCGGCGAGCACCTCCTCCACACTGGCCACGGCGTCTTTGGTGAAAATCACCTTGCCGTGGTACAAGACATCGTAGACATTGATCTCCCGCGCCGGTGAGGCCTTGGAGCCCTCGATGTTCCGGATGGAGAGGTGAATATTGCTGTCGTAGGCCGCGGTTACCAGGAGGGATTTACCTCCCTGGTTCAGTTTGCCTAAAATGCCGGCCATCTCTTTGGTCTTGGGCGCGTTCATTTCGAGCTGGTCGAGCACGATGACCTCACCGGCCTGCACCTTGGCGGTGAGGGCCGAACGGAGGGCCGCTTTGCGGGCTTTTTTGGGAATCGCGTAGGAATAGTCCCGTGGCTGCGGGCCGAAGGTGACGCCGCCGTGCCGCCAGATGGGCGAGCGGGTCGCCCCGGCACGGGCCCGGCCGGTACCTTTTTGCTTCCAGGGTTTGCGGGTGCTGCCGCTGACCATGCCTCTGGTCTTGGTCGCCACCGTCCCCTGCCGCTGATTGGCGTTATACATCACCACGGCGTCGTGCAGGAGCGACTTGTTTACCTCAACGCCGAAGACGGCTTCGCTTAGCTCGATCTCGTCGATTTGTTCCCCTTGAATGTTGTATACAGCTACTTTCGGCATATATATCCTCCTTTCTACTGTGGTCGCAGGATCCGGCGTTTACGCTTTCACGCTGTCCCGGATCAGGACGATGCTGCCCTTGGCGCCGGGAATGGAGCCTTTGACCAGCAGCAGACTTTTCTCGGCGTCAACCCTGACGACCTTTAAATTCTGAATCGTCCGCTGCACATTGCCCATATGCCCGGGCATTTTGCGGCCCTTAAACACATGGGCCGGCTGCCGGGAGCTGAGTGAGCCGACGCGCCGATGGTATTTGGAGCCGTGGGCCATGGGTCCGCGGGCAAAGCCGTACCGTTTGATGACGCCGGCGTAGCCTTTGCCGCGGGAAATACCGGTGATGTCGACCGTCTCGCCGGGAGCGAACACGGAAGCCGTGAACTCGTCCCCGACATTATACGTGCTGCAATCAGCCAGACGCAGTTCCCGGACGACCTTTCGCGGCTGGACGTGGGCTTTGGCGAAATGCCCTTTCTCGGGTTTGTTCACGAGCTTATCCCGCACGGCGCCAAAACCGACCTGAATCGCCGCGTAACCGTCGTTCTCCTCGGTCTTCTTTTGGATTACGACGCAGGGACCGGCGATGATCGCGGTTACCGGGATCGCCCGGCCCGCCTCGTCAAAAATCTGCGTCATTCCGACTTTCTTGCCAATTATTCCCTTTTTCATCCTTTGCCACCTCCCCTTGTCTTGGATTGCCGGAAGATCCGGTTAGAGTTTGATTTCGATATCAACCCCGGCCGGCAGGTCCAGCTTCATCAGGGCGTCCACCGTCTTTGGGGTGGGTTCGTTGATATCAATCAACCGCTTGTGAATCCGCATCTCAAACTGTTCCCGCGAGTCCTTGTCTTTGTGGGGAGCGCGCAGGATGGTGAAAATATTTTTCTCGGTCGGCAGCGGGATCGGGCCGGATACGCTGGCCCCGGTTCGTTTGGCCGTCTCGACGATCTTGGCGGCGCTCTGGTCTAAGAGTGTGTGATCAAAGGCCCGCAGCCGGATTCTGATTTTCTGTTTCGCCATTTCTTGAAACCTCCTCTTCGCCCGATTACTTTTGCGGACATGCTCCGTGGAAATCTCCTGAAAAATCAGCAACCTTCCACTTCATCGCCGGCGCCCACGGTCCACGCGGCCGGGCGGCGCCCAGACTTGGGCAAGTACGGCTGCAGCCGTACTTGCCCAAGGGCAACCTTCGCTCTAGACGGCGACGGCATCAACCACGCCGGCGCCCACGGTCCGACCGCCTTCACGGATGGCAAACCGCAGTCCCTGCTCAATGGCGATGGGGGTGATGAGTTCGATGTTCATGGTGA
>CAZHIT010000033.1:0-15239 GCA_964533125.1 uncultured Candidatus Sumerlaeota bacterium | reverse complement strand
CCCCGGGTCGGACGGAGCGGAACCCATCGGCGGCCAGCTGCGGGGGTATATGTATTCCGATCGGTTTACACAGGGGGAGTTTGAAGCAATTTTAGCCCCCCTGCTGGGGCCGGAGCTGGTGTATGCCGACTGGCAGCGCGTAAGCCAGCTTAAAGAGGCCCAGTTGAACACGATTATCTACCCTATCCTGGATACGCTCGCGAAGGCAGGGGCGAAACTCTCGACCGACCAGGTTAAGATCGACGCGGTGATCTTAAACGGCGGGATGAGCCGCCTGTACCTGATTAAGCAGCGGCTGCAAGCGTTTTTCGGGATGGACCCGATTACCTTCCAGGACCCGGACTTAAGCGTGGCCCGGGGGGCGGCCATCTACCACGCCTACCTGCACCAAAGCGGGCAGTATCACGGGGAGAGCGCGGCGGCCGAACCGGTAGGTCCTGCTCCGGAACCGGCGCCGCCGACGCTGACGCCGAAGCCGGTGCCGAAGGTGATAACTCCGCCGAAGGTGACACCGCCGCCGGTGGTGCAGGGGGAGGAGATTCTAAACGAGTCGATTTACCTCGCTCTGAGTCATGGAGCCAGGCAGCTGCTGATTGAGGCCGGTACTCCGCTGCCCCACAGCACGCCCATCCTGCCTGGGTTTACTATGGATGATCCGAAGCTGGGGCGCATCAGCGTGCCGATTTGGGAAAAAAGTGCTTTGGCGAAAGGCGATGACCGGTGCATCGCCCGAGGGGCGCTGGAATTGAAGCAAAAATACCCGGAACCGCCGCACATCGCCATCCGGTTCCACATGACCCGCGACCGGCTGATGACCTTTGAGGTAATTACCAGCCGGGACGTAGTGGGTAAACAGGAGGTGGAGCGGGTGAAGGCGGACCTGACCCTGGTGGGGCGGGAGGCGGTCGTAAAAGCAAAGACCGGGACAACGGGGCCGAAGCGGGTGATCAAGCTCGATCCGCCGACCGGGTCACTGTTGAATGTGGCCAATGTGCTCGCGAACCTCAAGGACCTGAGTACCAACGCTAAAAAACTGAGCCAGCGCGGCGGTCCGACGCAGGCCGGCCCGTTGGAGCGGCGGATAACCAAACTCTGCCAAACCATCCTCACCTGCCGCAACCAGGCGGAGTTTGCGGCCCCAGTCAACCGCCTCCTGGC
This sequence comes from uncultured Candidatus Sumerlaeota bacterium, assembly GCA_964533125.1. Lineage (GTDB taxonomy): Bacteria > Bacillota > SLNR01 > SLNR01 > JBMNPB01 > CAZHIT01. The sequence continues at coordinate 14,081 of CAZHIT010000033.1, read as the reverse complement.
GCAGACCAGTGACCCGAACCTGCGGCACCGCCTGTTTCGGCTGAACCGGAAGTTTGCGGCGGCCTTGAGTCCGGCCGAGCGCCGGGACTATGTGGAAATGTGCCGGACGGAGATCTCGCCTTTGTTATACAAAGAGGCGAGGGGGGCAGGGGTGCAGGCGGCCGTCCAGGCGATAATGGGCCTGGGGGTGTGGGGCGAAGCCAAGGACCTGCGGGACCTGGCGGCGATTCGGGACCGGGATGATGGCAAGTACCATACTGCCTGCGCCTATGCCTACGCCGCGCAGCTCGACGGGATAGACTGGCTGCTGGGGCGGTTACAGTCGGCTATGCACCGGCGCACCAGCCCGGGTAATTTCATCTGGGCTTTGGGGGCGGCGGTGCAGCGCCAGCGGCCGTGGACGGCCCAGGCGCCGCCGATGCAGGTGGTAAGCATGATGCACCAGGCGCTGGAGTTTTACCGGGGCAATGCCAACTACTGTATCGAGGGGCTGATTGGGCTGGGGGTGTTGTGTGACCAACGGCCGGAAGCGGTGGGCAAGGTGACCGATCCGCAGACGCTGCGGGCGGCGCAGGCAGCGGTGGAGGAGATGCGGGAGCACCCGAACGATCAGATTCGCCGGGCCAGCGCGGTGGCGGCGCGGCTGCTTTCCGGGATGAACCTGAGTGCGGCGGATGAAGATTACCTGCTGCGGAAGCTCCAGCCGGAGGAAGAGGCGGAGGCGGCCGGAGGGGCTTAGGCGGGCGTAAGCCAGAGGGACTGTCCCCGTGGCACAGTAATAAGCCAGGGGGACTGTCCCCGTGGCACGCGAAATGTCGAAACCGGTCGAAAAGAATATGGTCACACTGACTTGACACTGATATGTCGTTGCTGTACAATAAGTGTAAAGTTAATTCCGGAAGGAGGTGTGGCCATGGACGAAGGGATGCGGATTGGGGAACTGGCGAGCCTGGCGGGGGTGAGCCGCCGAACGGTCCATTACTACGCGAGCCGGGGCCTGATCCCGCCAGCCGAGGGGGCGGGCGCGAACAGCTATTACACGGTTGAGCACCTGGATCGGCTGCGGTTGGTGAAACGCTTGCAGGACCGGTTTCTGGGTCTGGAGGAGATCCGGGCGCTCATAAGCCCGCTCACTCTGGCGGAGGTCCGCGCCAAGCTGGCGGAGCTGCCGGAGGTGTTTGAAAAGAGTACCGGGGTGGAGTTCGCGCCGCAGCCGCAGCCGGTGGATGCGCCGGCGGTCAGGGCGCGGCCGGGCCGCTGGCCGGAGCCGGGTACGGTACCGCGGACGGCGGGGGAAGACTATGTGCGCTATTCCCTGGGGCAGGGGGCCGAGCTGCACTGGCCGGCGGGGCTGGTGCCGGGGGCAGCCGCGCTGGTGGTGCAGGCGGCGCGGGCGGCTTTGGCGGCGGCGACGGCCGGAACGGAGGAGTATACGACCGGCGATGCACAGCCGGCGGGAGAGAATAAGGAGGAGTGATGAGCATGGAGGATCGGATCGGAGTCGCTCAGGGCCGGGAGATTCCCCTGCAGGCGGTGCGGGTGTCGGGTGAGGTGCTCGGCTGGTTTGGCCGCTACCGGGTGGAGCAGTCGTTCGCGAACGTGGGCAAGGAGCCGATTGAGGCGATCTACACCTTCCCCTTGTCGGAAAAGGCAGCGGTGTGCGAGTTCAAGGCGGTAATCGGGGACCGGACGGTGCGGACGGAGGTGCAGGCGAAACAGGAGGCCTACAAGAAATACGAGCAGGCGGTGCAGAAGGGGGACGGGGCTTACCTCCTGGAGCAGCACCGGGACAATATTTTCCAAATCTCACTGGGGCAAATTCCGCCGGGGGTGTCGGTGCGGGCGGAGATTGGATACTTAGAGGCGCTGGCGATGCAGGACGGGGAGCTGCGCCTGACCATTCCGACGGTGGTGGCGCCGCGGTACATCCCGGGCCAGCGGCAGGGGACCAAGCGGGGCATGGGGACGGCGGACCCGACGGACCAGGTGCCGGACGCGGACTTTATTACCCCGCTGGTGGGTTTGGCTCCGTATACGCTGGAGGTGGACCTCTCGATTCGGCTGCCGTTGCCGATGGAGACAATTACTTCGCCCTTGCATCCCATTCGGGTGGAGAACCTCCCGGACGGTGTGAGCCGGGTGAGCCTCTCGGGCGAGAAACTGGACCGGGACCTGGTGGTGGTGTGCGTCCTGGCGGCGGAGGCGGAGAGCGGCGGCGCGGCCTGGGATGGGTCGGAGGGCGGGCGGCTGATGGTGAACCTGGTGCCGAACCTCGCAGGTGGTAAAAGTGAGCCGCGGGACTATGTGTTCCTGCTGGATATTTCGGGCTCGATGATGGGGGAGAAGATCGAACAGGCGAAGGCGGCGGTTAACCTCTGTCTGCGCCAGCTGGGGGAGGGGGACCGGTTTAACATCGCGGCCTTTGAGAGCAGCACCCATTGTCTGGATGAGCACCGGACCCTGGATTTTAACCAGGCGAACCTCGACCGGGCGACGAAGTGGGTCAACAAGCTGCACTCGATGGGCGGGACGGAACTCCTGCCGGCGCTGCATCTGGCCCTGGCCTGGGGGAAGGACCGGGAGAAAGTGGTGTTTGTGTTCACCGATGGCCAGGTGGGGAACGAGGCGGAGATCGTGCGGTTGGTGCGGGCGAACCGTGACCGTTGCCGGTTCTTCCCCTTCGGAATCGATACGGCGGTGAACAAGGGCTTCCTCACGGACCTGGCGGCGGCGGGCAAGGGCCTCGCGGAGTTTATCTACCCTGGGGAGCGGATTGAGGAGAAGGTGGTGCGGCAGTTCGCCCGGGTGGCGTCGCCGCAGGTGAGCGGTCTGAAGGTGCGCTGGGAGGGTATCGCGGTGACCGAGTCGCTGCCGGCGCAGGTGCCGGCGCTGTACGACCAGGAGGCGACGGCATTCCTGGCGAGCTTTAAAGGGGCGCGGCAGGGGTGGCTCTCGCTCAGTGGGACGGTGAACGGCGCGGCCTGGGAGCAGCGGGTGGACCTCTCGGCTCTGATGCCCCTGGCGGACGGGGAGCTGCTCTCGCTGTGGATGGCGAAGCAGAAGCAGGAGGCGCTGGAGGAGGGTCTGAGCACGAGCTATGGTAACGGCCGGCGGCAGGAGGCCGTGCAGCAGGAGATCGTGGCGCTGTCGCAGCAGACGGGTTTGCTCTCCAGCCAGACGTCGATGGTGGGGGTGGAGGAGCGGCCGGACCCGGTGAGCGGGCTGCCCCGGACGGTGGTGGTGCCGGTGAGCCCGCCGGCGGGGTGGGGGATGTACGATGTTGATGCCTTTGATTGCAACATAACGCTGAGCGCGGATGCAAGGCCAATAGCTTCGGTAATTCAAGCCAATTTGGGCGGAGCGGTTAGCTTCATGCCTCGTTTGGCGATGCCGGCCTTCTTGCGGCGGCCAGGATTTAAGGCGGACAGCGGGGATGAGAATTTCATGATGGACGATCCGGCGGTGCACGAGACGCCGGCAGCAGATGCGGGGGCGGAGCTGCGGGCCCTGGCCTTGCAGCAGGCGGCGGACGGGAGCTTCCCGGGGGACGACCCGGTGGCGGCGACGGCGAAAGCGGCGTTGCGGTTTAGTCTGGCAGGCGGGGCCTTTGACCTGTACCGGCGGCCGGTGCAGCGGGCGGCGGCGTTCCTGATTTCGCGAAAACAGTTGACGACGCTGGTAATGCTGGCCCTGAAGGCGGTAGAACTCCGCGACAAGAAGATGAAGTGGCCGCAGATCGCGGTGGAATTGGTTAAAGCCTTGGCGGCCATGCTGAATGATACCAGTGTGCAGGCTGCGGCGGCGCAGATTCTGGCCGAGGTGCCGGAGGCCGACGCTGGGCGGGTACAGGCGCTGCGGCAGGCGCTGGGACTGGCGGAGAAGGCGGAGTAGGGGGAAGTCCCACGAGGATCGCGAGGCGCGCAGGTTGCGGCCCGCGAGGACCAAGGCGGGTCGAAGGGACGAGAGCGGGACGCGGGATAAGCGCGATGAGCGGCCGCGGAGACGAGAGCAGGAGGGGGTGGCGCCGGGAACGGCAGCCGCCCCCTCGCTCCACGTCATTGCAAGGAACGCATGATTTCGCGCCGATGCGGCAAAGACGATCTGGTGCCTTGGTTTGCCTGTCGGCAATGAAGCAACGGGGACGGGGTCACGGCGGGGCAGGCCGGCGCGGCGGAGGGTGCGACTACGGGCGGGCGATTCGTGAATCGCCCCTACGCAACGTCCAGGGGAAGGGAGGGCGGGGGAGGGGAACGCCGGGGCGGGCTGGCGCGGCGACCGTCCCCCGCAATCAAATGAAAAGGGGTGTAGATGGGGGAAGGGTTGGAGACGGGCAGGTGTTTTAGGAGAACCGTCCCCCGACACGACAAACGGAAAAATCACACGCGTACCTGACCCGGCTTGGTTCCTGCCTGACCAATACCTGTCAGACACCTCTGGTAATCTGGTAATAGTATTAGCCGGAGGAGTCTTTTAGGTGGCGGATCCCTCTGCGCCAGGGTTCGCTCACCATCACAGATGAGTGCCGCAAGGTGCATCAGACCCATAGCGATAGGTGGATCATCTGGTATTGATGACCTCGGGCTGGGGCGGAGCAGGACAATCGTTGGCAAACTGGCAGGATGCGACGGAAGAATGGGTGCAGAATGGTATCCAATACTTAGTGAATATGGCATATTATGCGGAATTAGCCAGAATGAGAAAAATTTGGAGGAATATGGTCAACTGACCGCGAAGATTGACGGCAAGTGCTTTACATCGTATGTCTACAGGGCAGGAGCGGGTCCGGAGCAGGTTTACCCCGGCAGAGGGAAGGGGGTCGGTGGGGAGCGAACCAGGGGGGGAGACTACTTCCAGGGAGGTATCGGTCGGAGCATGAGTAAACTGGGCATTGATGTTTTAAGCGAGTTTAAGAGTTATCGCAGTAAGGATATGACTAACTACGCGGTCCCGGCGGAGGAAGCGCAGCCGGCGGAAACGAAAGGGCCGGAGCTGCCGCCGGAGCTGGTGCAGAAGCTCCTGGAGATCGAAAAATGGGTGCAGGATTCGGCTCGGATTGGGAAAAAGAACCTGATTGAGCTAGATAGTATGGGTGGGAAGCTGAGTCAGCAGCTATCGGCCCGGACGGTAAGCGAACAGGAACTGGTGTTGCTAACGCGGGAGCGGATGGAGCAGAAGCAGGTCATTAAGAAGATGGCGGCCAAGTTTATGGATCACGCGGACCAAATCGACTCGCTGCGGGAGTACGCGGCGGCGGCGGGGGACGCGCGCCTGCAGGAGCGCGTGGAGGCGTATGACGCGATGCTCCGCGACAGCTTGGCGGAGGTGGGGATCACCGAGATCCCGGCGCAGGGGTTGCCGTTTAACCCGGAACACCACAACCGGCAGGAGACGATCCACGCTCCAGACCAACCGTTAAACTATTGCGTGCAAGTCATTCGGCGCGGCTATTTTTTTGAGGGCAAAGTCCTTCGGATTGCGGCCGTCACTGTAAACAGATAGGGGGCAGAAAAGTGGGTGTTGTCGTCGGTATCGACCTGGGTACTACCAATTCCGAAATTGCTTACATCAAAAACGGGAAACCATATACGATCATCAACCTGGAGGGCCAAACCATCACCCCTTCCGTGGTCGCCATCGACTATAACGGCAAGATCCTGTTCGGACAGGCCGCCAAAAACGAGATCTCCGAAGACGAAGTCAACCAGGCAATAGAAGTCAAGCGGCTGATGGGTACGGACCAGAGGGTGACCTTAGGCGGCCGGGAGTACACCCCGCAGGAAATTTCCGCCTATATCCTGCGCTACCTGAAAGAGTGCGCCGAGGAGTACCTGGGAGAAGAAGTAACCGAAGCGGTGATTACGGTGCCGGCCAATTTTAACGACCACCAGCGGAAAGCGACCAAGGAGGCTGGCGAGATCGCGGGGCTGAAGGTGGAGCGGCTGCTGAGCGAGCCGACGGCGGCGGCCCTCGCCTACGGGCTGGAGAACGACACGAACGGCAAGGTGCTGGTGTACGATCTGGGTGGCGGGACCTTCGATGTGTCGGTACTGGAGATTACCGACCGGGTGTTTGAGGTGCGGGGCACGGCCGGCATCCCGCTTTTGGGCGGCAAGGACTTCGACGAGTTGATTGTGGGCTTTTTGGTTCGGGAGCTGGAGCGCAAGTATGGGGGCAAAATCGGGAAGCTGACCAAGAAGCAGGAGCTGGAATTGAAGACGGCGGCGGAGCGGGCGAAGATTGCTTTGTCGGCTACCGAATCCACCACCATTTTCGTCGGGGGGCTGCCCCTGGCCGGGCGGAGCGAAACGGTGGACATAAAGACCACGTTGCGCCGGGCCGAGTTTGAAGCCCTGATTCGGGAGAAGGTGGCGTCGACCCTGCCGGTGGTGGAGGAGGCGCTGAAGAAGGCTAAGCTGACCCGGGCAGATATCGACTGTGCGCTGGTGGTGGGGGGTTCGACCCGGGTGCCGCTGGTGCGGCAGTATTTGAGGAAGTATTTTGGCAGCAAACTCCGGCTGGACCTAAACCCGGACGAGGTGGTGGCCTTGGGGGCAGCGGTGCAGGCGGGGATTAAATCGCAGGTGTTTGAGGCGGATGGCGAGCCGATTGTGACCGACCGCTGTATGTATTCGCTGGGGACCGATGTGCTGGCCTATACCGGCGGCCGCTGGGTGCCGGGGGTGTACGATCCGCTGATTGCTCAAAACTCGGTGATCCCCTGCACGCGGGCCAAGACCTATGTTACGGTGAGCGACAATCAGACCGAAACGCTCGTTAATGTCTACCAGGGAGAAGCACCGATGGCGGCGCAAAACGACAAAATTGGTGAGTTCACCCTTGATGGGATTCCGCCAGCACCGGCCGGGGAGGAGAAAATCGCCATCGAGTTCGCCTACGACATCAACTCGATCCTGCAGGTTACTGCCACCAACGTCAGCACCGGTAAGCAGGCTGGGATTACCATTCGCGGCAACGGTATGAGCTGGGAGGTGCTGGCGGCCACCAAAGCGCAGAACGAGCGGGAGTGGCGCAAGTCGAAGCTGGCGGAGCGGGTGGAGTCGCTGATTGACAGCGCTGAACGCAAAATCGTTGACAGCAGCACGGCAGAAACGGCCCGGATCCAGGCGATCCTGCAGCGGTTAAAGGAAGCCCTGGTCGCGGAAGACGAGGCCCGGGTGGACGAGCTCGACAACGAACTGACCAACGAGCTGTTTGATGTCATGTAAAACAGGACCGGATCGGCCGGGCGGCGGCCAGCCTGGGGCGGCTTGTGGTGAGCGCGCGCTGGGCCGGGCTCTGGCCGCGATACTTGGCGGAGAGGCGAGGAACAGAGGATGAATGATGCTGTTTCGTTAGCTTGTGCGAGTTATAACCATGCTTTGGATCAGATTGGGGCGGGCAATATCACCGTGGGGGCGCAGGAGTTGCAGCACAGCCTGCACGTTTGGCCGGACGACGCGGACGCGCTGAACCTGCTGGGCCTCTGCTCCTACTACCAAGGGGACTTCGCGGCGGCCAAAGGGTACTGGCGGCAGAGCGTGCGGCTGCGGCCGGATTCTAACGCGGCGCAAGGTTATTTGGACAGTTTAGAGACGCCGGAGTTTGCCGCCTGGCTCGCGCAGTACAATGCGGGGCTTGCGGCCTTGCAGGAGGGGCGGATCGGGGCCGGCATAGAGGCCTTCCGGCAGATAATTGCGGATGGCCCGCCGGTGGTCGAGCCCCATATCCTACTGGGTCTGGCCTACTGGCAAGCGGGGCAGACAGCGGAGGCGATGGGGCATTGGCGCCAGGCGCAGGTGATGGACAGCGGCAACAGTGCGGTGAACCGTTACCTGGCCATTGGGGTGCAGCAGAGCGGGGAGAAGAGTGTTCAGGCGGCATTGCGCCGGGGCGGGCGGATGGCGGCAGCGGCTGCGGTTGCCGCACTGGTTTTGGTCGGCAGCGTCGGGTATTTCGCCCGGGGCCGGGTGGTCGCGACCCAGGCCGCCGCGCAGGCCGAGATAGCTGCGGGCCAGGCGGGGATGCAGGCTTTGCAGCAGCAGACCGACGAGCTGCAGGAGCTGGTGGAGCGCCTGGATGCGGACGGCCTGTGGCGGGAGACGGCGGATCTGCCTTCCGGTGCGCCGGTGTTTGCCACGCCCGTCGCTGAGCAGGACGCATTTAACGAAGCCCTTCGCCTGTACCGGGCGAAGGATTATACCGCTGCAGCGGAACGCTTTGAGCAACTGGTTGCCGCCGGTCTGCGGCGCGACCTGGCGGGCGAAGCTTTGTTTTTCCTGGCGCGGTGCCGGGTGGCGGCGGGGGATAACCAGGCCGGGGTGCAGTGCTACCTTAGCTATGCGCAGCGGTTCCCGCAGGAAAACTACTACGATGATGCTTTGTACGAAGCGGGGTTGCTGCTGTACCGCTTAGGCGAGCGGGAGGTGGCGGTTCGGGTGCTGACCCAGCTTGCTGAGGAAGCGCCCGGGAGCGTGTTCGTCAATTCGGTCGTCCGGGGTATTTTGGAGCAGGGGTGAGGCGAGGGTGGAAGACTATTATGGGATACTCGGGGTTGCCCGCGGGGCGAGCGAAAAGGACATCAAGGCGGCCTATCTGAAGCTGCTGCGGAAGTATCCGCCGGAAAAGGACCCGGCAGGCTTCCAGCGGCTGCGTAAGGCGTACGAGACGCTGAGCGACGCAAAGACCCGGGCAGAATACAACGCCATGAGCCAGCACGGGGACAGGATCAATAAGCTACTGGAGCAGGGGAACCAGGCGATTGAGGACGAGAAGTACCCGGCGGCGATAAAGTGCTTTAAGGAGATTCTAACGATCGAGCCTTCACTCAGCCTCGCCCGCAACCGACTCGGATTGGCTTTACTGTACAACGAGAACTTCAAAGAGGCCGCCACCGAATATGAGCGATTGGTCAAAGAGAACCCAGAAAACGCGATATTCATGTACCATCTGGGTGTGGCTTACTACGATTTGGATGATTACCCAAAGGCGGAAACCTGGTTGTTGCGGGCTTATGAGCGGGACAAACTGAACGCAGATATTCTGATCAAGCTGTCGGTTCTGTACTGTCGCCAGAAAAAGTATGAAACCGCAAAGACGATGCTTCGGGATGCGATCAACGCTGACGGGGTGGTGGAGTTTCAGGATTTCATCTACTTCTTTGAACTGGTTCAGGTGGGTGTGCGATGCGGTCAAATTGACGAAGCGGAGAAGGTAATCGCGGAGATCAAAGCAATTATCCCGTCTGACCCGGAGGCCAGGACTTATGTCGCCTTTAAGTTTGCCAGATTAGGTGTCGACCTCCAGCGGGTAAAAAAATACCGACCGGCGGCCCGGATGATTGGCTGGGCGAAAGAGATTGACCCGGACGATAAGGTTGTCCAGGAGATTTACGAGAATTCCAAGCTCTTGGTCCAATTTGAGAAGTTAGTGGATAACGAGAGTATTGACGGTCCATTGAAAGCAATGTTATATCTGTATTTGTATGGGGAGGATCTCAGCGAGGCTGATTATAAAAAGAGAACAGAGCAAAATATTGCCAGCCTAAATGAATATATCCGAGTGGCGCCGGATGAACTGCTGAAGGAAATTGGCATGCTCCGACGGGAATATCCAGCCTTAGCCGCCGAACGGGCTGAGAACCTGACAAAGCTCGAAGAACTCGCCTCGCGGCGCAGCCGGATATATGAGCAGCTTGGCCGGCTGAAAGACGATTCGCTGGTTCTGGCGTCAATAAAGATTATGGCCTTCCTCTTCGTAAACGTCGGCGGTGACCTAAGTGAGTGGGAGCGCAAGCGCCGGCTCGATGAAGCGCTATCTGACTTGAATCAAAGGTCATCTTCGTCCATACGCGATTCGGTCTTGCGGCTGAAGTCATACTACCCGAACCTATACGAGGCGAATACCAGAGCTTTTGACGAATTGTTGCGGATAGCGAACCAAGCATTGGGTTATAGTACCTCCTCTTCCAGCAACTCTTCCTCGGGCAGCAGCACATCCTCCTCCTCCGGCTCCAGCTGCTTCGTCGCGACGGCGGCCTTCGGTACCCCTTGGGCGGCGGAGATTGATGTACTGCGCCGGTGGCGGGATGCGGTGCTGCAGCATGACCGTATTGGCCGGCCGTTGGTGCGGCTCTACTATCGGGTCGGGCCGTACCTGGCGGCGGTGGTGCGGCGCTCGCCAACCTTGCGCGGGGTGGTGCGGGCCGCTATTCGGCGGGTGATCGCGCGGGTGCAGGCGGTATACCCCAGCTTGGGGCAGGGCGGAGCGGCCCGAGAGCCGGAGGTATCGCAAATAGAATAGCATGCATGGCCGCCGCGCGGACAAAGCATCGTCCATCGGCTGGGCCAGCTGCTATGGGCAGCGGTTACCTTGCGGGCTATCCTTCGGTCTGGCTAACGGCTGGAGCCGCAGTGGGCCGAAGGGCTCTGGTGGGTCTAATCTCGCTCAGCCGAAAGGGCAAGACCAACTATGCCGTCGGCCTAAAGCATCCTCGGAGTAGGGTGAAGGCTACCCGGCTTCTTGATGTCAAGGCTCCTGTCGATGCTGGCTGACCGCTGGTGCGCCTCAGAACTGATGCCCAACTCCGGTCGACCGGGCCACAATGATGAACAGTTGAGAGGTGCAGTATGGAGGACTTTTACGCCGTTTTGGGGATCGACCGGGGCGCCAGTAAGAAGGATGTCAAAGCGGCTTACGTGCAGCTATTGCGCAAATTTATGTCTGAGAAGGCACCGGTGCAGTACCAGCGTCTGCGCCAGGCGTACGAGACCCTGCGCGATGGGAAGTCCCGGGCTGAATACGACGCTATAAGATTGTACGGATACAGGATCGATGGCTTGCAGGCTCAGAAGCCGCGTGATGCAGCAGGTACCGCGAAGGCTTTCCAGCCTGCAATTCAATCGGCTGGGCGCGAGCGTGAGAGTGACCCGATAATTACTGATCGTTGTATATATGCCCTGGGAGTGGAGACGTACAAGTACGACGGTAGCCGCTGGGTGCCGGGGTCCTATGAAAAGCTCATCCCCGCGCATACCGTAATACCCTGTTCGAAGCATAGAGTTTATCCTACTGTCGTGGACAGCCAGACCGAAATGGTTATAAGTGTCTACCAGGGTGAAGAAGTAATGGCGGCGCAGAACCTCAAAGTCGGTGAGTTCGCCCTCAGTGGGATTCCGCCGGCGCCGGCCGGGCAAGAAAGAATTGCTTTCGAGTTCGCCTTAGACATCAACTCGATCCTGCAAATCACCGCTACCCTCATCAGCACCGGGAAGCGGGCGGGTATTACCATCCGCGGCAAGGGCATGAACTGGGAGGAACTGGAGGCCGCCAAAGCGCAAAACGAGCGGCAGTGGCGCCAGTCCAAGCTGGCGGAGCGGGTGGAGTCGCTGATTGACAGCGCTGAACGCAAAATCGCTGACAACAGCACGGCAGAGACGGCCCGGCTCCAGGCGATCCTGCAGCGGTTGAAGGACGCCCTGGTCGCGGAAGACGAGGCCCGGGTGGACGAGCTCGACAGCGAACTGACCAACGAGCTGTTTGATGTGATGTGAGACAGGGTAGGGATGCTGTGGTTAAGCAGTCTTGCGGACAGATACTGGGACGCCGCAGGGTTGTCCCTGCGAAAAATCGGCAGTGCCAAACTGAATTATGCGTGAGAGGTGCGGTATGGAGGATTATTACGGGATTCTGGGGATCGCCCGGGGAGCCAGTGAGAAAGACATCAAAGCGGCTTACCTGAAGCTGCTGCGCAAACATCCGCCGGAAAAGGACCCGGAGGGGTTCAAGCGTATACGTCAGGCGTACGAAACCCTGATCGATGCGAAGGCGCGGGCCGAGTACGACGCCATGAGCCGGTACGGGGACAAGATCAATAAGCTGATGGAACTGGCGGAATTGGCGTCTGATGACAAGGATTATACTAAAGCAATAAAGTATTACGAGGAGATTTTGGCGATCGAGCCAAAGCTCAGTCGTGCCAGGCACATGCTAGGCTGGAAGCTAGCGTTAAATCGTGAATACGAGAAGGCTGTCTTCCAGTTTAGGAGACTGGTCAATGAAAATCCCGAGAATGCATCATACATGCTTAGCTTAGGATTGGGTTATAAATACGCAGAGAATTACGGAATGGCTGAATCCTGGCTGCGACGAGCTTATGAGCGGGATAAACTGAACGCCGATATTGCGATTGAACTTTCGAAGACACTACGCCGGCAGAGAAAATACGGGGAAGCGAAAAAGTTCTTACGGGAAGCGATTAACGCCGACGGGGTAGTTGAGTTCCTGGATTTCGTTTACTTCTTTGAACTGCTTGAGGTGTGTTTAGTCAGCGGTGAGACAGAAGAAGCGGAAGGGGTGATCGCGGAGATTAAAGCGATTACCCCGGATGATCCGGATGACCGGATTTATGTGGCCTGGAGGTTTGTCAAGCTGGCTGAAGACCTAAGAAAGGCAAAAATTTACTATATTTATGCCCGGTTGGTTGGCTGGGCTAAGGAGATCGACCCGGAGAACGATGATGTTCAGAATCGATATGAGTTTTCCAAAATCGTTGAAGAGTATGCTCGGATAGAGAACGATCCGGCTATTTGCGATGAGGTTAAGATGGTAGCAGAGTACTACCTCCTTTCTGGCTTGAGTGATGAGGAGAGGAAGCGGCGGCCGAAAGAAATCAACGAGAGGATAAACCAAAATTTTGATCGGGCCGGCTTGCTCAGATCCCTCCAGAGGATAAAATACTCATATCCCAAAACCTACAAGGCAAACCAAAAGTGGTTTGACGGTCTGATTAATTGGTTAACGCCCGCGCCGCCAAGCTCAAGTACCAAATCTTCCTCCGGTCCCTCCAGCTCCAGCTGCTTTGTCGCCACGGCCGCCTTTGGTACGCCCTGGGCGGCGGAGATCGATGTGCTGCGCTGGTGGCGGGATGCGGTGCTGCAGCACGACCGTATCGGACGGCCGCTGGTTTGCCTGTACTATCGGGTCGGGCCGTACCTGGCGGCAGTGGTGCGGCGCTCGCCGGCCTTGCGCGGGGTGGTGCGGGCCGCTATTCGGCGGGTGATCGCGCGGGTGCAGATGGTGTATCCGGGGTTGGGGAAGGACGGGGCGACGGGGGATACGGAGGAGGCCTGGGGAGAGCAGGGCAGGGCTTGCCTGAAGCAGTAAGTGTAGACTGAGTGAGTGGATTAGGGCCGGTCTGAGATTCGGGCAGGAAAAGTTAGACGGGGCGGTGCCGGGTACGGCAGCCGCCCTTATGCTTGGCGTTGGCGGGGACGAGCTTAGGCGAGGGCGGCACGAGGGCGACGGACGCTAAGCATTTCTTGTTGGGGCGAGGTGCTGATAGGCGAAGGTGGGGAAGGAATAGGGTGGGGTGGGGGCGAAATACTCAGCACCGGAGGTCCCCTTGGTTATCCGGCCGGGGGACTTCGGCATCATAGAGCTGGGGTGAGGCGGGCATGGAGGATTATTACGGGGTGCTGGGTATCGCCAGGGGGGCGAGCGCGGAGGAGATCAAGGCGGGGTATCTGAGGCTTTTGCGGCAGTTTCCGCCGGAAAAGGCGCCGATAACTTTTATGCGGGTTCGCCAGGCGTACGAGACGCTGAACGACCCGTCGTCGCGGGCGGAGTACGACGCGATGAGCCGGTACGGGGATCGGATCAGGCACCTGATGGAACTGGCGGATGCGGCGGTGGAGGATGAGGAGTACGAGGATGCAATCCGCAACTATAAGCGGGTTCTGATCATCGAGCCTCGTCTTGGCTATGTGCGCGATAAGCTGGCGCTGGCGATGCTGTATAACGGGGACGGGGCGGATGCTGTCGCTCAGTTGGAGCGTTTGGTCGGCGAGAACCCGGCGAACCCGATTTATATGTACCATCTGGGGTTGGCCTGCAGCTGGGCGGATGAGTTTGAGGCAGCTGAGACCTGGCTGCGGCGGGCCTTTGAAATGGATAAGCTGAACGCGGATAGTGTAATCGAGCTGACGCGGCTGTATTGCCGGCACGATAGGCAGGGGACAGCGAAGCAGGTTCTGCGTGAGGCGATCAGTGCCGACGGGGTGGTGGAGTTCCAGGATTTCATCTAT
>CAZHIT010000032.1:13828-15537 GCA_964533125.1 uncultured Candidatus Sumerlaeota bacterium | reverse complement strand
TACATGGCCGGCCGGGGAATCGAGGCGGTGGCAAAGGCCAGGGGCACCCAGACCAGGGTGTACATGGCTGAGCCAAAGAGCAGCGGTTTTTTGCGGGAGTGAAATACCCGGTCCGAAAGGATGCCCACCACCGGGGCGCAAATGATAACCCCGAGGGGGATCATCGAGAGCATGGCCCCGGCCGTGACTTTGTCGAGTTGGTAGACGTGCTGCAGGTAGGGACCGCCCCAGAGGCCCTGAAAGCTGAAGATGGCGCCGGAAAGAAAACTGCTCCAGATGGTGATGGGCCAAAATTCCTTCTTGGTCAGGGTCATCCGCAGACCTTCCCAGAGACCGTAGCGGGAACCGGTCGCGGCGGGCGCCGGGAGGCCGTCGATCTCGTCCACTGTCGGGAAGCCCATTTCCCGCGGGTGGTTACGGATGATCAGGTAATCTAGCAACGCAATCAGGACGGTGATGCCGCCCATCAGGTAAAACGATTCCCGCCAGCCGACCTGCCGCACCAGCCAGGCCAGCGGCGCGGCAGCCACCAGGGCCCCGAAGTTGCCGGCGGCGATCATGATACCGGTGAGGCTGGCGAACTCCTTTTGGCGGTACCAGGAGGCGAGCATTTTCAGCGCCGGGATGTAGACGCAGCCGGCGCCCAGGCCGACCAATACCCGGGCCCAGAGGGCGACCGGGAAGGTGCCGGCGGCCCCGAAGACCAGGGATGCGGTCCCGGCCAGGAGCAAAAAGGCGGAAACGATTTTGCGGGGGCCGTAGCGGTCGACCATCATGCCCACCGGGATTTGAATGATGGCGTAAGGGTAGAAATAGGCCGACGACAGCAGGCCAAGGCTGGTGGCGCCGATGCTGAAGGCCTGGGTCAGTTCGCCGGCGACGACCGCCGGGGTCATGCGGTGAAAGAAGATCATGGCGTAGCTGACGAGGAAGACTAAGAGCACATAAGTCCGGTAACGGTACATTTGATGCGCGGCAGGGATCACTTTTGCCCCGCCCGCTGTCTGTATTCCCAAAGATTCATCCCCTTAATTCGTTTTCCCCGGTCCACCGCCCGGGTGTACATAGAAGGTTTAATTCGACTATTTTCCCGGTTTTCCTGTCTGGGGGCGGGCTTTTGCGGTAATACTGCGACGGGAGATCGGCATTTGGGTTTAGCAGGCAACGCCGGAAAAGGCGACGGGGACTGGGTTCAGATAGCCGCGTCGCTGCGCTCCTCGCCAAGACGTAATCCAAACCCCGGCATTATTATGCGCAACCCTTCCAAATAAACCGTCCATCCCTCCCCGCCCCCATCCCGTCCAGAAGCCCGGTGCTTGCAGCACCGGGCTTCTTCCTAATGCAATCCTTTGTTGTACTCAGCCACAACCTCATCCATACTGACGCCGTAAGCGGCCATAAAGCTCGCGAGCGGCTGCTGCAGTTCTTCGAGCAAAGGCTCCAGGTCCGCCTCCACCGGAAACAGCAGTGGCGCCATCTCCAGGAGAAATTGGTCTACCGCCTGCTGGTATTCGCGATAAATCAGCCGCATTTCCTGCTTCAGACGATCTATGCCTTCCACCGGCCGCACCCCTCCCGTGGCTCTCTTCTGCCAGTATACGCCGCTGCGGCCGCGGGAGTTCTTCCGCTTACTAATCTTTGTAGGCCTCGATCAGCCGCGGGTCAATGACAAATCGGTTCATCAGGAAGAAGGTAATGATGCAGACCAC
>CAZHIT010000032.1:0-13818 GCA_964533125.1 uncultured Candidatus Sumerlaeota bacterium | reverse complement strand
ACCGGCTAACCAGAACACCGCCTCGTACGATACCTGCTGGGCAATTATGCCGCCGGTGAACGGGGGGATAAACCCGATCAGGCCGGAGAAGACATTGGAGATTCCGATATAGGTGGGCCGGCGGTGTGCTTTGCCGAACTCCATGAGGATATTGAGCGAGGACAAATGGAATCCGGCCGAGGCGGCGCCGGCAATCGCCAGCAGCACCACAAAACTGGTGTAGGTGGGCAAGAAGACGGTGATGATGGAGCAGACCCCAGTGATCAGGCAGGCCTGCTCCAGGGGGATCTTATACCCTTTCTTCTGGGAGACATTGCCCCAGAACAGGTTCCCGACCGCCCGGCCGGCGACCTGGGTGAAGGTAAACACTCCGGCGATCATCCCCGCCTGGCTCTGGAGGTTAAGGCGCTGCAGGGCGAAGCCGAAGTAGAACGGCATGCCCATCATGCAAAAACCGGCCAGAGCCCGCACCACGCAGTACCGGGCGAAATTGGGGTCCTCCCGGAACAGGGACGGGATCATGGCCAGCTTTTCCCAGGGACTGGTCTTGGCCGCCACCTGCAATGAAGACTCTTCGACGGTGCGGCTTAAAACCCAGAGGTCAATCATGTAGAAGAAAAAGACCAAAAAGAAACAATAGGCAAAACCAATCCGGCTGGGATCGTATTTTTGGATAATCATCCCCGCCGCGAGGCCCGCCAGCGAGGTAGCGATGGAGGCCAAGAAGTTGCGCAGACCGAAATAATTGCCCCGGAATTCGAGGGGGATAACCTTAGACATCACGTCCGTCCAGACCAAAAGGTACATCCCGTAAAAAGCGCTCGCCAGCAAATACAGGGTGAGCGAGATGGCAAAGGTCGCCGGCTTCCCGAGCCAGACCACCGCCATGCCCATGATGAGCCAGGGAACCCGGGCCCCGAAACCGAGGAGGAGCATCACCTTTTTCTTTTTCTCCAGGTGCTCCACCAGAGAGGTGGCAAACAACTGAGGCAACTGGTGCGCCAGGGCACCGAGGGAGTTAGCTATGCCGACCATGTAGGCCGAGTTGGTCAGCGCCATAATAAAGGCGGACATGACCGTGGTCTGGTAGTAAAAGCCCAGCGCGATATAATGGATGACGCCGTGGGTAATGCCGATAATCTTGTTGGTCGGGTAGTTTTGGCGCACTTTGGCCGCGTAAGTCTGCTTCTCATCCACCGTTACGGCCGCTGCCGTGCTCTGCATGGTGCTTAACCCCCTCTTTTTCCGGTTGCCCCCGCCGCTGCGCATTCGGCCGGGCCGCAATCCTTCTCTTTAGTCCTGGTAGGCAGCAATCTTGCGCGGGTCGATCACCAAAAAATACATCAGCAGGAAGGAGATCACCGAGGCCACCCCGGTCAGCATGAACACCGCCTGGTAAGAGAACGATTGGGCGATGATGCCCCCGATAAAGGGCGGGATGAAGCCGCCGATGCCGGCAAAAGCGTTGGAGATGCCGATGTAGGTCGGCCGCTGGTGGGACTGGCCGAACTCCATCAGGATGTTCAGCGAGGCGAGGTAGAAACCAGCCGAGGCAACCCCAGCCACGATCAGGGTGAGGACGAAACCGGTGTAGGTACGCATCAAGGCGGTGACGACGGACGAAAGACCGATGATCAGGCTGGCCTGCTCCAGGGGAATCTTATACCCGCTGCGCTGGGAGATGGCGCCCCAAAGCAGGTTGCCGATGGCCCGGGCGAATACCTGGGCAAAAGTGAACACGCCAATAATCGCCCCCACCTGCTCCGGCGTCGGCTCCAGCACCTGGCGGGCGAAGACGACGTAGAACGGGAAGCCCATCATGCAGAAGCTGGAAAAGGCGCGGATGACGCAGTAGCGGGCGAAGTTCGGGTCCGCTTTAAACAGGGTCGGAATCTGGGCCAGCTTCTCCATTACTGTGGACTTTTGCCCCACCCGCAGGGAAGGTTCTTCCTTGGTTTTGGCCAGGATCCACAGGTCGACGAAGTGCACGGCGAACGCCAGGAAGAACGAAATGGCGTAGCCGGTGCGGCTGGGGTAATACATCTGGATGATTTTCCCGGCGGCTACGCCCACCAGGGCGGTAGCCGTGGAAGCCAGGAAGTTGCGCAGACCGAAATAATTGCCGCGAAACTCGATGGGGATAATTTTGGACATCAGGTCGGTCCAGACCATCAGGTACATCCCCATAAAGACCGTGGCGGTGGTGTAGAGCACGAGCGAGGCGGCGATGGTCGCCGGTCCGGACAAAAACAGGACGGCCAGGGACATGAACAGCCAGGGCAGCCGTGCACCGACCCCGAACCAGAGCATCATCTTTTTCTTTTCCGGCAGATGCTCCACCATGGTCGTGGCGAAAAGCTGCGGCAGTTGGTTGGCTAACGCCCCCAGGGAACTGACCAGACCCACCAGAAAGCGGGACCCGGTCAGGTCGAAGAAAAAGTTTGAGAGGACGGTGGTCTGGTAGTAAAACCCTAAGCCGGCGTAATGGACGATACCGTGTAAAATTCCAATCTGACGGTTGACGATAAAATTCTCCCGGACTTTTGCATCATAGATGCTCTTCTCGTCCGCCACTGCTCCGTTCGACAAAATGGTTCCCCTTCCCTCTCCGCTTGTATCGCTCCTGGTACTATTCCTAGAAAGCTAAACTATTAAATTCCACAACAAATAGAATAATTCCTGCTGCCGCCGCCGAGGAATTTTCCGTCGGTACAACGGCACTTTACTGGCTTTGCCGGTTCTGCTGGTTCATTTCTTTAATCCGCTGCATCTTGGCCAGGCTCTTTTTGCGCATGCGAATGCTCTGGGGCGTTATCTCCACCAGTTCGTCATCGTTGATGTACTCCAGCGACTGCTCCAGGCTCAGCAGACGGGGGTTATCCAGGCGCAGGGCTTCTTCGGCCGTGCTGCTGCGGACGTTGGAGACGTGCTTTTTCTTGCACACATTGACTTCCACATCGCTCGCCCGGTTGCCCTCCCCGACGATCATTCCTTCGTACACCCGCGTGCCGGGCCCAACAAACAGCGTGCCAGGACGGAGGCCTGCCGGCCCTTCAGCTCGCCCTTGACCGGGCCGTAGCCATTGAAGATGTGGTTCATGATCCCGTAACCCTTGGTCATGGTCAGAAACTCGCACCGAAAACCGATGAGCGCCCGGGCGGTAATGTCAAACTCCAGACGGGCGTACCCGGTCCCGGCGTTTTGGAGGTTCACCAGTTCCCCTTTGCGTGTACCCAATGATTCCATGGCCGGACCAATATACTCCTCGGGCAGGTCCAGCACCAGGCGTTCGTAAGGCTCCATGGTCTGGCCGTCGATCTCCTTGTAAATGACCTCAGGCTTGGAGACCTGGAACTCAAAGCCTTCCCGCCGCATGGTTTCGATCAGGATACCGAGGTGCAGTTCACCCCGGCCGGATACCTGGAAGGCGTCGGTACTGCCCGTGTCCTCCACCCGGAGGCTGATATTCGTCTCCACTTCCTTGTACAGGCGGTCCCGCAGGTGCCGGGAAGTGACATAGGTCCCCTCTTCCCCGGCAAAGGGGCTGTCGTTGACGAGGAAGGTCATGGTCAGGGTTGGTTCGTCGATGGTCAGAATCGGCAGGGCTTCCGGCTGCTCGGGGTCGGCGATGGTCTCGCCGATGTTCACGTCTTCCAGGCCCGCGATGGCGATGATGTCGCCCATGGCGGCGGTGGCACATTCGACCCGCTTCAAACCTTCAAACTGGTACAGCCTCCCGACCTTACCCCGGGCGATGCTGCCGTCGTGCCGGCAAAGCGCCACGATCTGACCGGCCCGGACCGTGCCGCGGGTTATGCGGCCGATGGCGATCCGCCCCAGATAGTCGCTGTAATCCAGAGTGGTCACCAGTAGCTGGAGCGGCGCATCCGGGTCACCCTCCGGCGGGGCGACGTGGTCGACGATGGCGTCAAAGAGACACTTGATGTCGGTGGCTGGTACGTCCGGGTCGGCGGTGGCCACACCGGTCCGGCCGGAAGCGTAAACCACGGGGAAATCGAGCTGGTCGTCGCTCGCCTCCAGCTCGATGAACAGGTCGAGGACTTCGTCCAGGACCTCGGCCGGGCGGGCATCCGGGCGGTCGATCTTGTTGATGACGACGATCGGCCGTAAGTGCAGACTCAGCGCTTTCTTAAGGACGAACTTGGTCTGGGGCATCGGGCCTTCGAAGGCGTCTACTACCAGGAGGACGCTGTCCACCATCTTGAGTACCCGCTCCACCTCACCCCCGAAGTCGGCGTGACCGGGGGTATCGACGATGTTGATCTTGATATCTCCGTAGTGCACGCTGGTGTTTTTAGCCAGGATGGTAATGCCCCGTTCCCGTTCGAGGTCGTTTGAGTCCATAATCCGCTCGCCGATGGTCTCGTTCTCCCGGAATAAGCCGCTTTGTTTCAGCAGGCTGTCCACCAGGGTGGTCTTGCCGTGGTCGACGTGGGCAATAATCGCGATGTTCCGGATATCTTCCCTTCTCTGTTCCATCCACTCACCCTCTTCATTTCCTGCCGCTGTTTGGGCTGCCCCCGGGGTACAGACAAAAATGGATGCTCTGCGCACCCACGGCCAAACCATGCTGGCAAAAACTCTCTAAGTTTTAATTATATAATGTCCTTCTCACCTTGTCAAAATAATGTTAACCTTAGCGGGCAAGGAATCGGAGCATCCGCTCACCTGCCCTCTTTATCTTTTGCCCACTGGACTAAGCCTCCAGGCAGCGCCGGTATACCGCTTCGTACTGACTGACCAGGGTATCGGCGTTGAACTGCCGGTGGGCGCGATCCACGCTCGCGTCGGCCATCCGACGGTGCAGTCCGGCATCCTGCAGCACCATTAGGGCCAAACGGGCCATTGATTCGGTATCCCCCACCGGGGCAAGGTATCCGGTCTCCCCGTGGGCAACCACCTCCGGGATCCCACCCGTGTCGGAAGCTATCACCGGGACGCCGCAGGCCATCGCCTCCAGGGCGACCAGGCCAAAGCTTTCCTTCTCCGATGGCAGGAGGAGCAGATCGGCGGTGGACAACAGTTCGGCCACCCGGACCTGCTTGCCGAGGAAGAACACCCGGTCCTGCAGGTAGTGCTCCGTCGCAAAGTGTTGGGCGGTGCTCACCTCCGGTCCGTCACCGATGAGCAAAAGTCGGCTAGGGACGCTCCCGGCGATTTGGCGGAAGATCTCCATCACATCCCCCACCCGCTTCACCGGCCGGAAGTTGGAGGTATGGACGATTACCTTTTCGTCCGGGGTGGCATAGCGCTGCCGCAGAGCCGGGTTCGGCCGGCGGGTGTATTCGCCCGCATCGATAAAATTATGGATGGTATCAATGTCGCGGTTAACCTGGAAGGTCGTGAGCGTATCCCGGCGCAGGGAATCAGACACGGTGGTGACCGCGTCGCTCTCCTCGATGCAAAAGCGGGTGATGTCGTAAAACTGCTTGTCCGTTCCCACGAGCGTAATGTCGGTGCCGTGGAGGGTAGTAACTACCGGGAGTCGCTGGTCGCGCAGCATCTGCCGGGCGAGATAAGCGCTGACGGTGTGGGGAATGGCGTAATGGGCGTGCACCAAATCGAGCCCGGCGCATTTTGCCACTTCCACGATCTTGCTGGTGACCGCGAGCGAATAGGGCGGAAACTTAAACAGCGGGTATTCGAGAATCTCTACCTCATGCAGGAAGATATTCTCGTGGAAGCGGTCTAGTTTGAATGGGCGCTCGTAGCTGATGAAGTGGATGATGTGCCCCCGTTGTGCCAGCTGGATCCCAAGCTCGGTGGCGACAACCCCGCTCCCGCCGTAGGACGGGTAACAGACGATCGCGATTTTCATTTGGCATCCCCCCAAACCGACAGCGGGCTCGCGATGGGCAGGGGTTGACGGGTGCAGTAGCCCTCCCCGAAGGATTTGCGGATTTGGGAGCCAAAGAAGCGGTCGCGGCTCTCCAGTCCGTAGGGGTAACTGCCGTCAAACTGCGAATCGTGCGCGAGCACAGCAGCGCGCTTTTGGTCGTAGACGGCGGTGACATCGGCAATGAAGGCCGGTTCCGCCGTCTTGTTGATGAAATAATAGAAAAAGCAGGACGGGCGATAGGGCGGCAGCTCCGGGCAGAACCTCTTTAAGCCGCTGGCAAAATGAGCCTCGGTAATCAGTTCGCTGGCCTTAACGTGGTCCGGGTGGCGGTCGACCCAGTACGGCGCCAGGATGAGGCGGGGCCGGTACTCCCGCAGGAGGCGCACCACCGAGAGGAGATTCGCGTCGTCGATGGTGATATGCCGGTCGGGGATGGAGAGGTTAGTCCGCCAGGCCGCGCCCAGCACCGCCCGGCCGGCGTCGGCTTCCTGGGCGCGCAGTTCTACCGTGCCCCGGCTGCCCATCTCCCCCCGGGTGAGGTCCACAATCGCCACTTTGAACCCCTTGGCGGCCTCACTCGCCACCAAGCCGCCGGCACCGATTTCCACATCGTCGGGGTGGGCGCCAAAGGCCATCAAATCAACTCGCTCCATGGGTATCCTCCTCCATCCGCACCAGGATATGTTCAAAGCCGTCCAGGTTCAGCCGTTCGGCCAGGCGGTCCAGAAGATCCGGGCCGTACCGGAACAGGAAGGGAAATATGTTGAGCACCCGCTCCTGCGGTTCGCCGCCGGGATAAACCTCACGGCTGACCGCCCGGTACTCCTGCCCCAGGGCCTTGTGGCGACGGCGGTGGTGCTGGCGCGCCTTCTGCTCCAAGTACCCCACCTGGAACAGGATCCGCCCGAGGTTCCCCTGGCTGAGCACCGGGAGAGAATCGTCGATAGCTGCCAGGCGCTCGCCGAGTTGCGCGTAGGCTTCGGAAAAATCGGTCTTGATCCCCGCAAACAGCCTATCCACTCCCACCGGGTCGATGCTCTCCAGGTAGGCGTCCAGCTGGTCCGTCCCCCCGCGGGCGGCGTCGGCCAGGGTCAAGCCAAAGCGGTCGAGCCCGGCGGCGGTCGCGGCATCCAGGAGGGTCAGGCTCAGGCGAGGATAAATGATCGGCATCACTTTGCCGAACTGGGGATAGACCTCCGCCAGTTGGGCGTAGTAGGCAATCTCCCCGGGGCCGCCGACATAGGCCAGGGTGGGCAGCACCTCGTCCTGGGTGACCGGGCGCAGGGCCACATTCGGGCTGAAGCGCTCCGGGTGGCTCTCCGCCAACTCCAGCAGTTGTTCCCGGGTATAACTAAGCTCCGGCCGTCCCCGGACGGTAAATCCCTTCCCGTCCATCTCGAGCGGAAGTCTCTCCCCGCCGGCGTAGATGAAGAGGTTCGCCTGGCTGGGGGTGAACTCAAGCTGCGGAGCAAAACCCTGCTGCTTCAGGCTCTCTGCCGCATTTAAGACCGCCTGGTTCACTCCATCCGTTATCGTCAGGGCCTGGCGGAACACAGGAGCCATCATCTGCCGGAGTGCGGGTTCCATCGGGTCAAAGCATATGAGGCCGAACTGCCCCAGAAGGCGGGTCATCAGCATATTGCACCAGTCGGCCAGGTTCGCCGCCCACGCTGCCGTGTCCCGGAGCATCGCCATCAACCCGGCCTTGGCTTCGCTATCCGGGGTCATCCATTCGAGGTCATCCAGGAGTTTTGTAACCGCAGATCCTAAGGGCAGGTCTCCCACTGAACGGTGCCCGGCCGGAACGCCAGGCAGCGCCAAAGTCTCCAGTTGATCAGTTTCCTTGAGCAGGCGGATGTGGTTAATTTCGGCGTAGTCGTGGTCTTCACTCGCCACCCAAAACACCGGCACCGCCGGGATGCCGTAATCACGCTCAGCCTTCGCGGCCATCACGATGGCGGTGAGCG
Organism: uncultured Candidatus Sumerlaeota bacterium; assembly: GCA_964533125.1. Classification (GTDB taxonomy): domain Bacteria; phylum Bacillota; class SLNR01; order SLNR01; family JBMNPB01; genus CAZHIT01. The sequence goes on along the minus strand of CAZHIT010000032.1, from coordinate 5,991 downwards.
CTTTATAGACGGTGTACAGTGGCCCGGTGAGTATCCCCGCCTGCTGACCGGTGACTACGGCCGTCACACTTGGGTCACGCAACCGATCAATGCTGGCCAGAGTGGCCTGAGTACACCCGAGACGGCGGTTATAGGCGGTCAGAGCAACCGCCAGACGCTCCCGGTCCTGTCGGTAAGAGGTTTGTAGGTATTGGTACCGGTCCGGCCAGGCGCCGGGGTCACCCGGGTCGAATCGGAAAAAATCCGACACCCTGGGAAAATCAAAAGCCAGGCAATCCGCTATCCCGCCGCCCGGCAGGCGTTGCTTCTCAATCCGCATCTCCCTATCCCCTTTTTGCTGTGTTTTCTCTATTCTACTATTTTTAGCCGCCGCCGACAAGAAGCGGGGACGGCGACCCCCTTAGCGGAGCCCCATCCCCGAAAATTCAGTCAGTTCCGCCAGTTCCGGCAGACGCTCGGTGTAATAGGGGCAGTCCTCATCCCCCGCTTCGTACTCCACCTGGTTCAGCGACTGGATCAGGCATTCACCGCCCTGATAGTGCAGGCATTGCTGTACACACTGCTTCAACGCCATACGACCATCCCCTTCTGCTTCGGTTGGTCCTAGTATGCCCGCGGGAGGGGAAATAATCAGCCGGCGGTATGAACCGTCGGCTGGGTAAGGCATTACTGCCCCAGATAGGCCTTTTTAACTTCTTCGTTGCTGAGGAGGCTAGCCGCCGGACCCTGGAGGACGACGTGGCCGGTCTCCAGGACATAGCCGCGGGACGCGAGCGACAGGGCCATGTGCGCGTTTTGCTCCACCAGGAGGATGGTCATGCCCTGGGCGTTGATCGTTTTGATGATGCCGAAGATTTCTTCGACGATGATCGGCGCCAGGCCCATCGAGGGTTCATCCAGCAGCAGGAGGCGGGGCCGGGACATCAGCGCCCGGCCAATAGCCAGCATTTGCTGTTCGCCCCCGCTGAGCGTGCCGGCCACTTGACGGCGGCGCTCGGAGAGCTTAGGGAACATGGCGTACACTGCGGCCAGATCGGCAGCGGCTTCCTCACTTTTGCGGTTGAGGTAGGCCCCCAGCTCGAGGTTTTCGAGTACCGTCATCCGGGGGAAGATGCGGCGCCCTTCCGGCACCACGGAAATCCCGGCCTTAACGATCTGGTGGGGCGGCTGGTGAGTGATGTCGCGGCCGTCAAAGACGATCTTGCCGGACGCCGGAGCCAGGAGGCCGACGATGGTTTTGAGCAGGGTGGTTTTGCCGGCTCCGTTCGCGCCGATGAGGGTAGCAATCTCCCCCTGTTCGACCTCGATGGTGACGCCTTTCAGCGCCTTGATACTGCCGTAATTGGTGCTGCACTGGTCAACAAACAGCATGCTAAGCCCCCTTTCCCAGGTAGGCCTGGATTACTGCCGGGTTACTTGAGACCTCAGCCGGGCTGCCTTCGGCGATTTTACGGCCGTAGTCGAGCACCGCCACCCGGTCCGAGATCCCCATCACCACTTTCATGTGGTGCTCGATGAGCAGAATAGTTTTCCCCATCTGCCTGAGCTGCTGGATTAATTGCATCAGGCTTTCATTCTCCTGGTGGTTCATCCCGGCGGCCGGTTCATCCAGAAGCAGCAGGCGCGGATCGGTCGCGAGCGCCCGGGCGATCTCCAGGCGGCGCTGTTCGCCGTAGGAGAGGTTGCGGGCAGCTTCGTCGCGCTTAGCGGCCAGGCCAAAGAGTTCGAGCAATTCCCGGGCTTTAGCCCGCGCGGCGCGCTCCTCAGCCTGGGTGGCCGGGGGTTGGATCATTGCACCAGCCAGGTTGGTTTTCGTGCGGCAGTGGCGGCCGAGGAGAACGTTATCTTCCACGGTCATACTCCCGAACAAGCGGATGTTTTGGAAGGTCCGGGCCATCCCCCGCCGGGTAACCTCGTAGGGCTTGAGACCAGCCACGGTTTCGCCGTCAAAGTGAATTTGCCCCGCCGTCGGCTTATATATCCCGGTGAGCAGGTTAAAGACCGTGGTCTTGCCGGCGCCGTTTGGGCCGATCAGGCTGAAGATTTCGCCTTCGCTTATGTGCAGGTCGACCTGGTCCACCGCTTTGAGGCCCCCGAAGGTGATGGTCAGCCCCTTAGTCTCGAGTAAGGGCATTCGTCTCACCTGCACTTTCTGTGCTGGCGCCGGACTTGCGCCCGGGCAGCATATTCCAACTTAATTTTACTCCACCCAGCAGACCTTTGGGCCGGAGGAGGACGATCCCGACCAGGAGCGCGCCGTTGAAGATTTGGCGGTACGAGGCCAGGGAGCGCAGGAACTCCGGGATTACCGTGAGCGCGATCGCTCCGACGCCGGAGCCGAGGAAACTGCCCATGCCCCCAAGGACGACCATGGAGAGGATGTCGATGGAACGCAGGAACCCAAAGCTGTTCGGGTTGATGTACCGATAAAAGCCGGTGTATAAACCACCGGCTAAACCCGCGCAAAGGGCGCTGACCGTGAAGGCCATAATCTTGTACTGCGTTGTGTTGATGCCCATGGCTTCGGCAGCTACCTCGTCATCCCGGATGGCGATAAAGGCCCGGCCGATCCGGGAACGCATCAGCCGGTACAAGGCAAAGGCGGTAAGGACGAGCGCGACGGCCACCGTAACGGTGATCGCCAGCTGCGATTGTTTGGGCATCCCGCGCAAGCCCATGGTCCCGCCGGTAATTTTCAGATTCAGAAAAATCACCCGGATTATTTCGCCAAACCCCAAAGTGGCAATGGCCAGGTAGTCACCCCGCAGGCGCAGCGTGGGTGTACCGATAAGCAGACCGCAAAGCCCGGCCGCGAGCGCGCCCAGCACCAGGGCCAGGACAAAGGGAAACTGGTAGTGGACGATGAGAATGCCGGAAGTAAAGGCTCCGATACTCATGAAGGCGGCGTGCCCCAGAGAAAGCTGGCCGGTGTAGCCGGTCACCAGGTTTAAGCTGATGGCCAGGATCATATTGATGCCGACGGCCATGAGGATGTTCAGATAGTATGCATTCAACCGGTTCACCTACACTTTCTCTTGCACGTGCTTACCCAGCAGCCCGGCTGGTTTCAGCAGCAGAATGATGATCAGGACCGTAAAAGCGATGGCGTCCTTAAGGTCGGAGGAGATATAGGCCGCGCCGAAAACCTCCATTAAACCCAGGAGCAGACCGCCGACCATGGCTCCGGGGATGTTGCCGATGCCGCCCAATACGGCGGCGACGAAGCCTTTGATGCCGACTAGAACCCCCATCGTCGGGTAGACGGCGTTAAAATACACCCCGATAAGCACCCCGGCCGCCGCTCCCAGAGCAGAACCGAGAGCAAAAGTGACGGAGATGACGTCGTTAACGTTGATCCCCATCAGACTGGCTGTTTCCCGGTCCTGGGCGGTGGCCCGCATCGCCCGGCCAACCCGGGTTTTCTGCACCAAAAAGTGCAGCCCCAGCATCAGGGAAAACGACATGAGCATGATGAAGATTTGGAGCGAGTTGATCTGGACGGTGAGGGCGTTCGGGTAACTGTTTATTTCGGCGAGCTTAAACACAGTCACGGCAAAGGGCTTGGGGAAAGGCCTGGTCTGTGGCCCGAGAAAGCGGATGGCGATGTTTTGCAGCAGGATCGACATCCCGATGGCGCTGATAAGCGCGGTGATCCGGGGCGACCGGCGCAGGGGACGGTAAGCGATCCGCTCGATCGTGACCCCCAGCAGGGCGGAGGCGCCCATCGCCAGGACGAAGGCCAGCAAAAAGGGCAGTTTTGCGACCTGCACCAGAAACATGCCCACAAAGGCCCCGAACATATAGATTTCGCCGTGAGCAAAATTGATGATTTCCAGGATGCCGTAGACCATGGTGTACCCCAGGGCGATGAGGGCGTAGGTACTGCCCAGGGTCAGGCCGTTCAGCAGCTGCTGGAAAAAGGTGATCAGCTCGGGTAAAAGCATCAGTCTGCACTCCCACTCGTATAATCGTCGCCGGCGGGCGGTCGCCCGCCCGCCGGCGTCTTACCTTGGGTATAAGAGTTCCTACCGAATCTTGACGAAGGCGCCGTCCTGAACTTTGAGGATCAGCACTTCCTTGTCGCAGTCACCGTTTTCGGTAAAGGAGGTCTTGCCGGTAATGCCCGGGAAGTCCTTGATCGCCGCCATCGCGTTGCGGATCGCTTCCGCGTCGGAGCCGCCGGCCTTAATCGCCTCGAGCACGAGCTTCATGGCGTCATAGCCCTGGGCCGAGAACATGTCGGCGTCTTCATTGAATTTGGCTTTGTAGGCGTTAACGAAGGTCTGGACCGCCGCATCCGGGTCAGCGGGATAGAAGCTGGCGGTGAAGATCGCGCCTTCGACCGCAGTACCGCCGAGTTCGGTCAGTTTGGCGGAGAAGAAGCCGTCGGCGCCCAGGATCTGGACCTTCAGGCCCTGATCACTCGCCTGCTGGGCGATTTTGGCGGCCTCGGTGTAGTAGCCGGCGATGTACAGGGTATCCGGCTGTTTGGCTTTGATGCTGGTGAGCACCGCGTTGAAGTCCTGCTCGCCGTCGTTGTAGCTCTCCACCGCAACCACGGTGGCCAGTTCGGCGGCTTTGGCTTCCACAGCGTTCTTCAGAGCTTCGCCGTAATCGTTCTTGGCATAGAAGATGGCGATTTTCTTGGCGCCGAGTTCTTTAATGGCGTATTCGGCCAGCTGCGCGCCCTGGACATCATCCGAGAGGCAGTTCCGGAAGATGTAGGGGCCGATGTCCGGAATACCGGTGGCAGTGGAACTCGGGGAAATCATGGTTACTTTGGCGTCATTGGCGAAAGGAGCGGCGGTCTTGGTTTCGCCGCTGAGGACCGCGCCGATGATGGCCGTAACTTTGTCCACATCAATCAGTTTAGTGGCCGCTTTGGCTGCGTCGTCCGGTGAACCCTTGGTGTCTTCCGAGATCAGTTTAATCTGTTTGCCGTCGATGCCGCCGGCCGCGTTGACTTCTTCGACCGCGATTTCGACGCCTTTGCGAACGTTTTCGCCGTAGGTGGCGTAGTCACCGGTTAGAGGTCCGATGGTCCCGATTTTGATTTCGGCCGGCGCCTGGGCTGCCGGAGCGCAGCCGGCCAACATGCTCACCACGAGGGTGAAAGCGATGGCCGCTGCCAGAGACTTGGATTTGAACATCTTTTTACCCCCCTCATCTATTTAGGTCGCTTGAGTTGACGCTGTGTTCGGCTCGGCGGTCACCTCCTCCGCGGTATTCTTCAATAAGACAAACAAAAACCCACCGTCCGGGGCTAGGGACGATGGCGATTCGTGGTACCACCCTAATTCTCTGCCGCCGCGGCGGCAAACTCAATCAGTACCGGTCTTGCGACCGCTACTCCGGCTTGGTAACGGAGGCCTGCCTCCGGCCCGGCTTAATGATTTCAGCCGGCAGCTCCGAGATGACTTTCGGCAGCAGGGCGGCCCGGTTTTCAGCTCCCCCGGGTCTCTGTTTCCGACCGGTCTGCTTACTATTCTCTTCCTCGCTTGTGCCTTATGCAATTATTCAGGGTATTTATTCGCCGCCAACGCGGATAACCCTCTTTTCGCGGAAAATATTATCCCGCCGTCATTCTTCGACCGGCCTTAGCCCGCCAGGCGCCAGAGCGTCCGCCGCGCCGGATGGCCCCGCATACACACCCCGGTACTCCGGCGGCAGGAGCGCGGCGATACCGGACATAAGATGAGTCAGCGCCCGCTCTTCCCAGTCTTTCTTGCGTTCGCTTTCCAACGGCGACGGGAGCGAAATGGGCGCCCCGACGCATACCCGTACCGCCGCCGGCTGAAAAAACTCCTCGCCCATGGCCTGGTCGTTGATCGGGCAAAGCTGTTCGGTGCCGGCCAGAGCGACGGGGACAATTGAGACGCCGGCCAGTTTAGCCAGGAGGACGACCCCACGCTTGCCTTCCTGCAGGCTGGCCGTCCGGCTGCGGGTGCCTTCGGGGAAGATTAGAATCGACTTTCCGCGGCGGACCGTCTC
>CAZHIT010000031.1:11967-15583 GCA_964533125.1 uncultured Candidatus Sumerlaeota bacterium | reverse complement strand
TATGCGTACCCGGCACTTCTTCCTCGTTCTGGGTCAAAAGCGCGTAGAGCGCATCCTGAAACGCGATAATGGGCGAATTCTCCACCCCGCATTGCCGGTAGATGGCTTCCAGTTCTTCCTTCAGAGTGTGAAACTCGGTGCTCAGACAGATGCTGGAAATCTTATCGACCATCATGCGGACCTGGGCGTCCTGGCGCTCGATCAGCCGATACATTCGATTCTGTCCTCCTTCCAAGAATCCCGAAAGCGACATCACCGAAGTAATTTTATCATAACCGCCCGGGTTTGTAAACAGCGCCGCAAGCGGTTTGCCGGTTAGGTCCTGGGTTATTCGGGCGGCGCCGGATACAGTACGCCTTCCGGGCCGATGAGGCTCTGGAGCGTCTCCCTGGCTGCCGTCCGGTCACGACCCAGCTGGGCAATCAGCTCTTCCCGGCTCGCGAATGTCGTCTCCGGCCGGATCCAGGAGAGAAAGTCCAGGGTCAGTTCCACCCCGTACAAATCGCCGGAGAAATCGAAGATGTGGACCTCCAGGCGGATGCCGGCAGTCGCCGGGTCGCGGAAGGTCGGGCTGTAGCCTAAATTCGCAATCCCGCCATATCTCGCGCCGCCGGGCCGGCGGATCAAAACCGTATACACCCCGGCTGCCGGCCGAATCATCTCCGGGTCGACCGCTAGGTTCGCGGTCGGGAACCCCAGGGTCCGCCCCCGCTTGTAGCCGGCGACGACCACCCCGCCCAGGCGTGGCCAGTACCCCAGCAAGCGCGCCGCATCAGCCACCCGCCCGGCTTGCAGAGCGCCGCGGATAGCCGTGCTGCTCACGACCTCGCCGCCTGCCGTCACCGGCGGGCAGACCTCCACTGCGAGGCCGTCTTCCGCCCCCAGCGCGGTCAGAGTGGCGGCGTCGCCGCTCCCCCGGTGCCCAAAGCGGTAGTTGAATCCCACTGCCACATAACTCAGGCGCAGGTCGCGGACCAAAACCTCCCGCACGAACTGCACCGGGGACATCGCCGCCAGCTCCGGCGTAAAGGGGATACAGACCACGGTATCGATCCCCATTTCCGCCAGGAGTTCGACCTTGGCCGCAAAACTCGTCAGCCGGCCCGGGCTCGCCTCCGGCTGGGTGAGCGACCGGGGATAGGGCTCGAAGGTGATGACCATGCGCCGGCCGTTTCCGTTGGCTGCGGCGAGCATCCGTGCGATTACCGCCCGGTGCCCGCGGTGGACCCCGTCAAAGGTACCGAGCGCCGCAAAGTTCTCTCCGGTCGGGAGGACCCGACCCTGGATCCATTCAATTATCTCCATTATCTGCCGCTCCTTGTGCCATGACCTTGCGGGGACTGAGGCTGCCGTCGGGGTTTAAGGTACCGAGTGCGAGAAACCGCCCGGCGGGAGAATAGAGGCGCACCCGGTCGCCGCTGCCTGCTCCGCGGGAACTAAACCCGGCGGCGATGGTGTTGCCGTGCAATACCGCCGCTGCTGCCGTAGGGGTTAGATCGTAAGCCGGCCAGTCCGCGAGCGGGTAATCGATCGGGTAAAGCAAAGATGCCAGCTCGCCGGCCTCATGCGCCGCAGTCACTTCTTCGATGGTAGCGGACCCGGCAAGGTCAAAGGGCCCGGCCGCCGTCCGCAGGAGGTAGGCCAGATGGGCCAGTCCACCCAGAGCTGAGCCTAAGTCAACACAGAGGGTACGAATATAGGTGCCCTTGGAGCAGCGCACATCGAAGCGGACCAGCGGGAAACCGGGCTCCGTTTCGCTGAGTGAAAGCAGCTCCAGGGAGTAAATCGTTATTTCCCGGGCGGAGCGTTCCACTTCTTCCCCGGCCCGGGCCAGTTCGTACAGGCGTTTACCCCCGATTTTGACGGCGGAGAACATCGGCGGCACCTGCGCCTGCGGCCCCGTGAAGCGCTCAAATACCGACTGGACCGCCGCTGTAGTGACCCCCATTACCGGCGCCCGGGCGGTCACCGTCCCGCCCGCATCCAGGCTATCGGTGGCGACCCCCACCTGCATCTCAGCCCGGTAGGCTTTCACGCCTTCCAGGAGGTATTCGGAAATCCGGGTCGCCTGCCCCAGGCAAACCGGCAGCACGCCCGCCGCGTCCGGGTCGAGCGTGCCGGTATGGCCGATTTTCCCCGGGCGCAGGCGTTTGCGCACGATGGCCACCGCGTCGTGGGAGGTCATTCCCGGAGGTTTAAGCAAACTGATAATCCCGTCCACCGCTTCCACCGTTCCTTTAGTCGTTCACCAGGCGCCGGGCGGCATCGATCACCGGCTGGCTCGCGGCCGAGAGTTCACCATAGACAGTACACCCGGCCGCCCGGGTATGCCCGCCCCCGCCGAAAGTGGTCGCGAGGGCGTTCACATCCACCGTACCGCGGGAGCGCAGGCTGACCCACACTTCCCCCGCCGCCCGCTCTTTGAACAGCAACGCCGCTTCCACCCCGGCCACCGACCGGACGAAGCCGATGATTCCCTCGCTTTCAACCTGCTCCACCCCGGCTTCCGCCCGCATGGCCTCGGTCAAAAACGCCCAGGCCACCTTACCGCCGGGGCTTAAGGTCAACGTCGACAGAACCAACCCCAGCAAACGGGTCTGCGCGAAGTTTCGCGACTCGTATAGGTATTGGTTGATGGCCGCCAAATCTGCCCCGGCCGCGAGTAACTCCCCGGCCAGCTGATGGGTGCGGGGGGTGGTATTTTCGTAGCGGAAAGACCCGGTATCCGAGGCGATGGCCGTATACAGGCAGGTGGCGATGGGTGGGGTAATCGCTGCGCCCATGGCCTTCAGGAGCAGGTACACCTGCTCCCCCGCTGCCGCCGCGCCGGGGTCGATGTAATTGATCGCCCCGTATTCCGGATTCCCGGGATGGTGGTCGATGTTAATCACCAGGCCGGCCCCCGCTAAAAACGCCTGCCCCGGCCCCAGCCGTTCCGGCGTGGCGCAATCGAGGGTAACCAGAACCCGTGGGGGCTCAACGGGAGCATCCGTCCACAGACGCAGATTAGCCGCGCCGGGCAGGAAGCGATACGTCTCCGTGACAGACTCGACATACGCGACCGTCCTTTTGCCCAGGGCGCGCAAAGCCAAATCCAAGCCCAAAAGCGAGCCCAGGCTGTCGCCGTCCGGAGTAGTGTGGGCGGTGAGGACGAACTCTTCCGCCTGAGTGAGCGCCTGAATAAGCGGGCGGAGGGCCGTTTCATTCATGGTCTTTACCCGGCGTTTCCGGAGCCGCCGGCGCTTCAGGCACAGTCTTTACCTGGTTTAAGAGTTCGAAGATCCGGGCGCCGTAGGCAATGGAAGTATCCAGGGCAAAGCCAATCTCCGGGGTAAACCGCAGACTGAGGCGGCGGCTCAGCTCGGTGCGGATAAACCCGCTCGCTCCCTCCAGGCTTTTCATCGTCTGGGCCTGCAGGGCGGCGTCGCCGTAGACGCTCACGAACACCTTCGCCTGCCGCAGGTCACTCGACACTTCCACATCGGTCACTGTGGTCAGCTCGCCGATGCGGGGGTCGCGCATGGAATTGCGGATGATATCGCTGATTTCGACTTTGATTTGTTCCCGGGCCCGCTGGACCCTTTGCTGACTCATGGTTTCACCTCATTACCGGGGC
>CAZHIT010000031.1:0-11957 GCA_964533125.1 uncultured Candidatus Sumerlaeota bacterium | reverse complement strand
ATTTGACTTCCTGCATGGCGAAGGCCTCCAGGATGTCTCCTTCTTTTAAATCGTTGAATTTATCGAGACCGATGCCGCACTCAAACCCGGCCAGCACTTCCCGGACGTCGTCCTTGAAGCGCTTTAAGGAGGCGACGGTGCCCTGGTGGATGACCGCACCGTTGCGGATAACCCGCACATCGGCGTTGCGGAGGATTTTGCCGTCCTGCACCTGGCAGCCGGCGATGGTGCCCGCCTTCGGGACCTTAAACAGCTGGCGCACCGTCGCCCGGCCGAGGACCACCTCCTTAAACTCCGGCTCGAGCATCCCTTCCATGGCGGCGGTGATTTCGTCGATCGCCTCGTAGATAATCCGGTAGGTGCGGATATCCACGTTCTCAGCCTCGGCCATCTTGCGGGCGTTGGTATCCGGGCGGACGTTAAAGCCGATGATGATAGCGCTGGAGGTCATCGCCAGCATCACGTCGGATTCGGTAATCGTCCCGACCCCGCCGTGGATGATGTTAACCCGCACGCTCTGGTTGGTCAGTTTTTCGAGCGATTGCTTCACTGCTTCCACCGAGCCCTGGACATCGGCTTTGATGACCAGGTTCAGTTCCTTGACCGTGCCTTCCTTGATCCGGGCGAACAGGTTATCCAGGGTGGCCTTGTAACTCTTGTTGAACTCCGCCTCTTTCTGGCTGTTGAGCTTCGCCTCCACCATGGCCCGGGCGTGCTTTTCGTCCTCCACCGCGTTCATCTGGTCACCGGCCTGGGGTACATCCGAGAGACCGAGCACCGACACCGGGGTCGAAGGCCCGGCTTTTTTCAGCATCTTACCCTTATCGTCGAGCATCGCCCGGACCTTACCGTAAGTCATCCCGGCGATGATCCCGTCGCCGATTTTCAGCGTACCGGACTTAATCAGCACCGTTGCCACCGGGCCGCGGCCCTTATCCAGTTCCGCCTCGATAATGATGCCCCGGGCGGGCCGGTTCGGGTTCGCTTTGATTTCCTGCATCTCGGCCACCAGCAGGATCATTTCGAGCAGGTTTTCGATGCCGATTTTTTCCCGGGCTGAGACCGGCACGATGACCGTATCCCCGCCCCACTCCTCGGAGACCAAACCGTACTCCGTTAGCTGTTGCTTGACCCGCTCGACGTTGGCATTCGGACGGTCGATTTTATTGATGGCCACGACAATCGGCACCTGCGCCGCCTTGGCGTGGTTGATGGCCTCGATCGTCTGGGGCATGATGCCATCGTCGGCGGCGACCACCAGGACGGCGATATCCGTCGCCTGCGCGCCCCGCGCCCGCATGGCGGTAAAGGCTTCGTGGCCGGGGGTATCGATAAACACGATTTTCTTACCCTTCAGGTCGACCACGTAGGCGCCGATGTGCTGGGTAATCCCCCCGGCCTCGGACGCAGTCACATTGGCCTGGCGGATGGCATCCAGCAGCGAGGTCTTGCCGTGGTCGACGTGGCCCATGACCGTGACCACTGGCGGCCTAAACTGCAGGAGGGCCGGGTCGTCGTCGTCCGGATGGCGCCCGCCGGTGTTGATGGTGCCGGCCACCTGCACCTTTTCTTCGGCCGGCTTCACTTCCTCGAGCTGGAAACCTAAGTCGCGGACGATGCTCTGCGCCGCTGCCACATCCAGTTCTTGGTTGATGTTGACCATCAGCCCCTGGGTGATCAGTTTCTTGATGATGACGGTGGGGTTCACCGTCAGTTTTTCCGCCAGCTCTTTTACACTCAGCGGCGCGTCGACGCGGATGACCATCTCGCTCTTATCCCCGATGACGAAGGGCTCGTTCCCCCGCCCGCGCCTAGGATAGGGCGCCCGCGGTGCCGGTTTGGAGCCTTTCACGTACTTCTTCGCCTTGGCCGCGGCCGGGGCTTCGCCCGCCGGAGCCGCTGCCGGAGCGGCCGGAGCCGCCGGCACCGCCGGAGCTGTTGCCGCCGGCTTGGCGCTCCCGCCCTGGGCAGCGCTGACCAATTCCTTCACCACCGCCGCCGTGTCCTCTTCGATTACACTCATGTGGCTTTTGGCATCCACCTTCAGCTGCTCGAGGTAACCAATCAACTCTTTACTGCTTATCTTTAACTCTTTCGCTAACTCGTGGACTCTGACTTTCGCCATTCCTACACCCCCGTCTCTAGTTCACTTTTGTTTGCTCCCCTTCCAATGCTTCTCTGATGGTTCGGGCGAAGCCCGCATCAACCACCGCCAGCACCGAGCGCTGCGGCTTTCCGATAGCCTGCCCCAGAGCATCCTTGGTCGCGTACTCCCGCCATTCCACTTTGGCCTGGGTGCTTAAGCGCACAAATACTTCTTTGGTATTATCGGCCGCGTCCGCCGCGATTAAAATCAGGCTGGCCCTTTTCTTCTGCAGCATTGCCCGGACGCCGGCGTCACCGGAGACCAGTTTGCCGGCCCGCTGGGCAAACCCCAGCAGGGATAGAATCCTTGCCGCCACTACACCACCACATTTCGCCGCAGGGCAGCGACAACTTCTTCGGTCAGCGGGCACTCCAGAATCTTCTCGAGGCGTTTTTCTTTAATCGCCTTGCTGATGCACTCTTCCTTGGGGCAAAGATAGGCGCCCCGGCCGTTCTTCTTGCCCGTGGGGTCCACCACCAGCTCGTTTTCCGGGGTCCGCACCACCCGGATCAGTTCACGTTTGGAGTGCATTTCCTGGCAGCCGACGCACATCCGCTGCGGCACCTTTTTCTTCTTCAGCACCACGGTTTGCCACCCCTTTCTGCCGCCGGGACGGCCTATTTAATCCCGGCACTAGCCGCCTGGGTCTCGCTCTTGATGTCGATTTTCCAGTTGGTCAGCTTGGCCGCGAGGCGCGCGTTCTGGCCTTCCTTGCCGATGGCGAGGGACAGTTGGTAATCGGGCACGATCACCCGGGCTATTTTCAGGTCCGGGTCGGCGTTCACGGCCACCACCTTCGCCGGGCTTAAGGCCTTGGCCACAAACGTCGCCGGGTCGGCGCTCCACTCCACGATGTCGATCTTCTCGCCCCGCAGTTCGTTCACGATGGCCTGCACCCGGGTGCCCTTCGCGCCCACGCAGGCGCCGACGGCGTCCACGTTCTCGTCGCGGGAGTGGACGGCGATTTTGGAGCGAAACCCGGCTTCCCGGGCAATCGACTTCATCTCCACCACCCCATCGTGGATTTCCGGCACCTCCAGCTCAAACAGCCGCTTTAAGAGGCCGGGATGGGTGCGCGAAACATACACCTGCGGGCCCTTGGTCGTCTTCTTCACTTCGATGATATAGGTCTTCACTCGCTCGCCTGGCTTGAAGGTTTCGTTCGGGGTCTGCTCCGACGGGGCCAGAATCGCCTCGACCTTGCCCAAGTCGATCAGGATGTTCTTGTGCTCGAAGCGCTGGACGATGCCGGTGACGATATCGTTTTCCCGGCTGGAAAATTCCTCAAAAATGATGCCCCGCTCAGCTTCGCGGATGCGCTGGACGACCACCTGCTTCGCGGTCTGGGCAGCGATGCGCCCAAAGTCCCTCGGAGTGACCTCGATTTCGACCACGTCGTCGAACTGGAAACTGGGGTCGATGCTGCGGGCCTCCTCCAGGCTGATTTCGGTTCGCTGGTCGGCGACGCTTTCCACCACCTGCTTTTTGGCGTACACATGGATCACCCCGGTCAGACGGTCCACATCCACCCGCACGTTCTGCACCGAACCAAAATTGCGCCGGTAAGCGGAAATCAGGGCGGCCTCGATCGCCTCCAGCAGGATTTCCTTGGCGACGCCCTTCTCCTTTTCGATTTGATCCAGCGCCTCGATGAATTCACTGTTCATTCCGTTACCTCCCAATCTTATCTGCCGGCCTGGAAGTCGACGTACAGCCGGACCTGGGCGACCTCCGCGCGGGGAAAGCTCTGAACCTGGCCGTCGGCGGCGCCTAAGTCCACCGCCTCTGCGCGGTACTCCATTAGCTGGCCGACGTGCACCTTTTTCCCCCCGACGGGCTTGTAGGTATGTACCTCAACCATCTCGCCGGTAAACCGCCTGAAGTCTGCTTCCGTCTTCAGCGGCCGGTCGAGACCCGGTGAAGAGACCTCCAAGTGGTAGGCTCCGGGGATCGGGTCCGCCTCATCCAGAATATCGCTCATCTGGCGGCTGACCAGGCTGCAGTCCTCCACCCCGATCCCGCCGGGTTTATCGATGTACAGACGCAAATACCAGCTGCCGCCTTCGCGGACATACTCCACATCCACCAACTCCAGGTTCGCGGCCGCCGTCACCGGCAGCGCCAGCTTCCGGACCTGTTCCGTGATTTTTCCTTCCCGCAAGGCTTTCCCTCCCTCCGTGACTATCCATATTATCCCATTGCCCGGCCCGGTTATGCGCGCTATGGTCCCGAACAACTAAAGAGTGGGCTTTGTACCCACTCTTACTCACTCCTCCTGATGCCGGAAACGCAACTGCCCTACCTAATTATAGCACCCGGCCCGTCCGTTGGCAAGTTCTAATCGGCTTCCCCGCCGACGCTGCGGATGCCCGGCGCCGCCATGAGCTCCCGGATAACCGCCTCCAGGGTTTGGTCCGGGGGAAGCTGAACCGTCAGTTCCACCCCCACCTGGCCGCTCTCGGCCGGCTGGAGGCGGACCTGCTTGATTCCTACCCCGAGGGTCCCCAGCGCCGTCCCCAGGGCCCCTAATTGCCCCGGATTATCCAGCATCTGCACCCGGAACCGGCGGTACTTTTTGCCGGTCACCAGGCGGTTTTCCACCCGGTTGAGGAGGCTGAGGGTAAGAAAAGTGATGGCCGTGGCCGTGACCGCCGGGACCAGGAGGCCCAGTCCCACCGCCAGGCCGACGCCGGCGATGGTCCACAGGCTCGCCGCAGTGGTTAACCCCTTGATGCTGACCCCTTCCCGCAGGATGGTCCCGGCGCCGAGAAAGCCGATACCGCTCACCACCTGGGCGGCGATGCGACCCGGGTCGGCGCTCGCCACCCCCCGGAACTGGTAGTACAGGTCGGTCGAGACGATCATCATCAGGGCTGAGCCGACGCAGACTAAAATATGCGTCCTGAACCCGGCCGGCCGGTTGATGACCTCCCGCTCCAGCCCGACGGCTCCACCCATCAGGGCTGAGAGCAGCAGGCGCAGTACTACCGTCTGGGGGCTGTTCATTTCTCACCCACTCCCCGGTGTTCCCGCCGGTAACGGAAAATCTCCCAGTACATCCGCAGGCGGGCGCGAAAGCCAGGAATAAATCCCAGCTTCTCTTCCTTCATCATATGGCTTAAGTTCATCAGCCGGACTACCGCCACCCGCGCTTTGGCCGCGCGGGCGCTGTCCTCCAGGGCCATCTCCACCCCGAAGCGCTTGGCCGAGAGGTCCGGGACGGAGCTAACGATCTCCCGCCGGACAGCTCTCTGCCCCGAAAGCTGGGGAGCCAGCTTTTGGGCCAGGTCGGTTAAAAATCGCCCGCTTCCGAACACGCCCACGGTCATGTCCGCCTCACCCGCCAGCACCGGGGCCAGTAGCAGGTCAATGTGCTCCGGGGTCAGCCCGATCAGGTCAGCGTCGAGCAAGAGAAGCACCTCCGCCGCCGTCGCTGCACACCCAGCCTCGATCGCCCCGCCCTTGCCGCGGTTTTCCGGTAAATCGATCACCCGGGCGCCGGTACCCTTGGCGGCGGCGGCGGTCCGGTCAGGCGAGCCGTCGTTGACGACGATGACCTCACCGACCAGGGGACTTTTCTGCACCGCCTGGACGACGCCGGTGATGGTGTTTTCTTCGGCAAACGCCGGAATAACGGCCGCAACCAGCATGTTGGGCCCTCCCTTATCTGTTCCCCGGCACGGCGTCTTTTAGCCAGGCCACCAGGGATTCCTTGTCCAGCCGGTGGTCTTGGTCCGTCCGCCGCTCCCGCAGCTCGAGCATACCATCGGCCACCGCTTTTTGCCCGATGGTCACCCGGAAGGGAATGCCGATTAGTTCGGCGTCTTTGAATTTAACCCCGGGGCGCTCGTCCCGGTCGTCGATGAGTACCTCGATCCCATAACCCTGGAGACGGCGGGCCAGGTCCTCGGTCAATTCTCTCTGCCCCGGGTCCTTCCAGCTGATGGGTACGATCACCACATGGTAGGGAGCGATGCTCACCGGCCAGATAATCCCCCGGTCGTCGTGGTTTTGCTCGATGGCGGCCGCCACCGTCCGGGTAATCCCGATGCCGTAGCACCCCATCACCGCCGGCAGCTCCGTCCCTGCCTCGTCCAGGAAGGTCGCGTGCAGGGGTTTGCTGTATTTCGTGCCCAGTTTGAAGATATGCCCGACTTCGATGCCCCGCATAATCTTGAGTTCCTGGCCGCAGCGCCGGCAGCGGTCGCCCGCATGCACCAGGCGCAGGTCGGCCGTCTTATCCGGCTGATAGTCCCGGCCGCAGACCACGTTCTTAAGGTGCAGATCCGCTGCGTTCCCTCCGGTCACCGCTCCGTCGGGGGTAAGGACGGAGAGGTCGGCAATCAGCTCTGCCCCATTTAGACCAACCGGACCGGCAAAGCCGACCGGAGCCCCGGTTAACCGCCGTACCGCCGCTTCATCCGCCAGTTGCAGGTGGAGGCAGCCCAGAAGGTTTTGGAGCTTAACTTCGTTAACTTCCTGGTCGCCCCGGATGAGAACAGCAACAAAACGTGAGTCGCTTAAGTTCACCGCTTCGTAGAGGATAGTCTTTACCAGTTTGGATGCCGGGAGACTGAGGAAGGCCGACAGTTCTTCGATGGTATGGACGCCGGGGGTAGCGATCGATTCCATTGCCGGCACGGTTGCCGCCGGATCGGAAGCCGCCGCTGCGTCGGGGATGTCGCCTTCCGCCTTTTCGGTATTGGCAGCGTAAGAGCAGTCGGGGCAGTAGGCGATTTCGGCCTCGCCCGCTGCTGCCGTGACCATGTATTCGTGCGAGCCGGTGCCGCCAATGGCGCCGGGGTCGGCTTCCACCACCCGGGAATCCAGGCCGCAGCGCTCAAACACCCGACAGTAGGCGTCGTACATCTTCTCGTAACTCACATCCAGGCCGGCTTCGTCCCGGTCGAAGGAATACAGGTCTTTCATAATAAAGTCGCGGGAACGCATCACCCCAAAGCGCGGGCGGATTTCGTCCCGGTACTTGTTCTGGATCTGGTACAGCAGCAGGGGCAGCTGGCGGTAAGAGCGGACTTCATGGAGGACCAGGTCGGTCATAATCTCCTCGTGGGTCGGCCCAAGGCAATACTCCCGGCCGTACCGGTCCTTCAGCTTGAACATCTCGTCGCCGTACACATCCCAGCGGCCGGTCTCCCGCCACAGTTCCGCCGGCTGGACCATCGGCAGCAGCACTTCCTGCCCGCCCTTGGCGTCCATTTCTTCCCGCACAATCCGGGTGACCTTTTCCACCACCCGCCGCCCCAGGGGCAGGTAGGAATACATCCCGGTAGAAACCTTGCGCAGCAGGCCGGCGCGGAGCATCAGCTTGTGGCTCGTGACTTCCGCCTCGGCCGGGATTTCCCGCAGGGTCGGAATCAGGAGTTCGGACATTTTCATCTGGCATCTCCCCTTCTCTCTCTGAACTGAGAAAGCCTCCGTCCCGCCGGACGAAGGCTCCGGTTTGCCTGTCATTAGTCGGAAGCCGCCGAGAGCCGCTTGATCTCGGCCATCAGAGCGTCCACCAGCCGGTCTTCCGGCACTTTGCGCGGGGCCTCGCCCCGGCAAAAGAGCAAACCCTCGCCCTTGCCGCCGGCAATCCCCACATCCGCTTCCCGAGCCTCGCCGGGTCCGTTCACGACGCAGCCCATCACCGCAATCTTTAATGGCGCCGTCATCCCCTCCACCCGCCGCGTAATCTCTTCCGCGATGGGTATAAGGTTAACCTGGCAGCGGCCGCAGGTGGGGCAGGAAATCACTTCCGGTCCGCGCTCCCGCAACCCCAGGGACTTTAAAATCGCCCAGCCGACCCGCACTTCTTCCACCGGGTCGCCGGTGAGGGATACGCGGATGGTGTCGCCGATACCCTGGGCCAGCAGAACGCCGATGCCGACGGCGGACTTAATCGTACCGCCCCAGGTGGTGCCGGCTTCGGTAATCCCCACATGCAGGGGGTAATCGACCAGCCGGGCTATGCTCTGGTAGGCGGCAATGGTCAGCGGCACATCGGTGGCTTTAAGCGAAATGACGATATCGTAAAAGCCCAGGTCCTCCAGGATCCGGACGTGCCCAAGCGCGCTCTCCACCATTGCCGCCGCCGTCACCTTGCCGTATTTGGCCAGGAGTGCGGGTTCGAGGGACCCTGAATTGACCCCGATGCGGATGGGAATGCGTCCGCCTTTGGCCGCCGCCACCACTTCCCGCACCTTGGCCTCCCCGCCGATATTGCCTGGATTTAAGCGCAGACCGGCGATGCCGCTGTCGATTGCCTGCAAGGCCAGGCGGTAGTCAAAATGGATGTCCGCCACCACCGGCAGGGGACTCTCGTTAACTATCGTCCGCAGCTGGTCCGCCGCCGCCCGGTCCGGCACGGCCAGGCGCACCAGTTCGCACCCGGCGGCGGCCAGGGCGCAAATTTGCGCCCCCGTGGCCACTGGGTCCCGGGTGTCGGTTTTAGTCATGCTTTGCACCGAAATGGGGGCCCCGCCCCCGATAGTCAGGTTGCCTACCCGCACCGGGCAGGTTTTTGCGCGCATCGCGACCACCTCGCTTTGTGGCTTACTTCGCCGCGGCCGCTTACTTTACCTGCCGCCGGGGCTCTAAAACCAGATGCGCACCACGTCCCGGTACAGCACAAACACCGCGAGCACCATCAGCAGGGCAAAGCCCACCAAATGGAAGAGGTTTTCCCGCTCCGGATCGATCGGGCGGCCGCGCAGCTTTTCGGTCAGAAGGAAAAAGAGCCGGCTGCCATCCAGCGCTGGGATGGGGAAGAGGTTAAACAGGCCGATATTCACATTAATCACGGCCGCGATGTTCAGCACATACAGGAAGCCTAAGCGGGCTGCCTGCCCGATAATCTGGGCCACCCCCAGCGGGCCGGTTAGGTCCGCCGGCGCCTGGCGGGTAAACATCCGCAGGAGCTGGATTAAGATATAGTAAGCAATATAGACCGTCTGCCGCAGGCCCTGCCACAGCGATTCCAAGAACCCCGGCGTGCGCACCGCATAGGTGGGGGTAATGCCGATCCACCCGCGCCCATCCTCGGCCCGGGCTTTCGGGGTCAGCTTCACCGTCAGATCTTCGTTCCCCCGCGCTACCGAGAGGTTTAGTTCCTTGCCGGGACTGGCGCTGATGATGGCCACCAGTTCGTCCCATTGGCTTACCGCCACCCCGTCGACGGCGGTAATCGTGTCACCCGGCAGCAGCGCCGCCTTATCCGCTGGTTCGCCCAGGATAATCTCGCCGATTTGGGTGTTGGTGGCAATCTCTCCGGTCGGGATGCCGGAAAAATGGATGAGCAGGCTAAACATAATCGCCGCGAGTATAAAATTCATCAGCGGCCCGGCGATAATCACGCCCATGCGCTGCCCCACCGATTTTCGATTAAAACCCCGGCTGTCCTCCGACTTCTCCGGGCCCTCCCCCGCCATGCGGACAAATCCCCCCAGCGGGAAGGCCCGGATGGCGTACTCCGTCTCCCCCCGGGGAAAGGTGACGAGCTTCGGGCCAAACCCGAGGCTGAACTCCTCCACCCGGATGCCGGCGCGCTTGGCGGCCAAAAAGTGGCCAAGCTCGTGAACAAAGACCAAAAGACCAAATATCAGCACCGAAAGCCAGATCATCATCTTATCATCCTCCGGTTATTCTCTGTCGGCAATGGCCGCAACGCATTGCCGTGCCCACCGGTCGGCCGCCAGGATTGCTTCGAGCGACGGGTTTGGCGTCCTTTGGTGTTGTTCTATTGTTTCCAATATCGCCCGGCTGATACCGGGAAAGCTCAGGCGCCCGGCCAGGAAGAACTCCACCGCTGCTTCGTTCGCGGCGTTATATACCGCCGGTAAGGTCCCCCCCGCCTGCCCGGCCTGGTAAGCGTACTTGAGGCCCGGGAAGGTATCTAAGTCCGGCGCGGCAAAGGTCAGCTTGCCAATCTCGGACAAGTTCAGGCGCCGTAGCTTATTCGCTTTGCGCTCCGGGTAAGTGAGGGCGTACTGGATCGGGAGGCGCATATCCGGGTGCCCGAGCTGCGCCAGCACCGAGCCGTCCACCAGTTCGACCAGGGAATGGACGATGCTCTCCGGGTGGACGACCACGTCGATGCGCTCCAGGGGCAGGCCGAACAGCCAGCGCGCTTCCATTACCTCTAACCCTTTGTTCACCAGGGTGGCCGAATCCACCGAGATCTTGCGTCCCATCGCCCAGTTCGGGTGCCGGACCGCCTGCGCCGGGGTGATCCCAGCGAGATCTTCGGCCTGCCAGCCGCGGAAGGGTCCGCCGGACGCCGTCAGGATAATCCGCTCCACCGCCGCCGGGGCCACGCCCTGCAGACATTGAAAGATGGCGTTGTGCTCGCTGTCCACTGGCAAAATCATCGCGCCGGAGGCAGCGGCCGCGGCGGTTACCAGCTCTCCGGCGGCGACCAGGGCTTCCTTGGTCGCGATGGCCAGCCTCTTCCCGGTTTGGGCGGCGGCGATGGCTGGGGCTAAGCCCGCGATGCCGGTAATGGCGACCACGGCTGTATCCACCGCGCGGTGGGCCGCGATCTGCGTCAGACCCGCTTCCCCCCAGACAATTTCCAGACGGGGGTTTTGCCGGGAAAGTTCCCGAGCCGCTTCGGCGTCGGCCACCCCAACTACCTGTGGGTGGTAACGGTCAATCTGAGCCTGCAGACGGGTCAGATTGTGCCCGGCGGCGAGCGCAAACAACTTTAAATCCGCCGGGTACTCATCCATGACGGCCAGGGTTTGGGTACCGATCGAGCCGGTCGAACCTAAAATCGCCAGTTGCTGCGTCACGCTTCCTTCACCTCTCCCCGGACCCCGCCGCTAAACTCAGCGCAGGACGAAGCATACTAAATACGCATACACCGCCGGCGCCGTAAAGAGCAGGCTGTCGCAACGGTCGAGCATCCCCCCGTGTCCGGGCAGGAAGCTGCCGGAATCCTTCACCCCGGTCTGCCGCTTCAGGGCCGATTCCGCGAGGTCCCCCAGCTCCCCGGCGATGGTGATAAGTACACCCAAGGCGAGGCAGTGCACCGGCGGGAGCCCGATGGAGGTACCGATCCCCCCCACCGTAAGGATGCACCCGGCCAGTCCCCCCAGGGCCCCTTCGACCGTTTTACTCGGACTAATCTGGGGGCAGAGCTTGCGGCTGCCAAAGCGGATACCCACGAAATAGGCCGCGACATCGCAGAGCCAGGTACCAAAGAAGGTCAGCATCAGCCAGCCGGGCCCACCGGGCAGTTCCCGCAGCAACACGGTAAAGCTGAACAGCAAACCCGTATACAGAGAACTATATGCAGTCAGGATGGAATCAATGACCGTATGCTCCCGGCGGATAAACAGTTGTAAACTCATGGCCGCAAGGCTGACTGCGGCTGCGACCGCCGCGAGGGTACCCAGACCGCCCAGGTACGCCGCGATGGGGAAGGCCACGCTGCCCAAATAACCGACCCAGGGCAGGGGCCGGTAGCCGCCCTGCCACAGGAGGTGGTAATATTCGTGCTCGCCCACGGCGGCGGCGAAGACGATGAGGAGAGTAAAGGGCAACTCGCCGGCGTACACCAGTACAACCACCAGCGCCGCCCCGGCCATCCCGCTGAAGAAGCGCGGCACTACCTTGGCTTTAGCGAAGCGTTCGTTCAACATGGTCATTCACCCCGCTGCTTGATTTTCCCGAACCGCCGGTCGCGCTGCTGGTAATCGCGGACCGCCCGGAGGAGATGGGTGCGCCCAAAGTCCGGCCATAGGGTTTTCGACACCCACAGTTCGGCGTAGGCTGCCTGCCAGAGGAGGAAATTGCTGAGTCGGTACTC